>PLEQ01000229.1 GCA_003136475.1 Deltaproteobacteria bacterium | reverse complement strand
TTCTCTTAATGCATATCTCAGCAATGTCGGAGATTTTCCTGAGAAGGATGATTTTGCGGCACTTTACGAAATGATACGTAGGGGTGAAGAAAGTATAGAGAGTGAGAATCTGCAGTTTCTAGATAAAGAATTACTCCGTCATATCTTTCGTATTGTGACTGTCGGATTCAAAGCTCGAAAGGGTTCTGATCCCGATTGGAAAAAAAAACTGCAGGCGCTTGTCGACAATATAATGGACTATTTTTCCAGCNNGGAATATTTTGCAGGAATTTCTCAGGCTAACGCCGCATGAAAACAAACAGCTTCGCTTAGCTCTTATGAAAAATATTTTCGCAAAAAATAAGGATTGTTATTTATGCCGCCTCGCAGAAATCATAGATTTTGTTAGCAGCCCTGAGGATGGAACCTTCGTTTCTAATTATTTGTTACGAAGGCTTTATAATAATAATCATGATGCAATGACAGAGCTCCTATACAATCCATTTCGACGTTCTTACTTCGAAACATATCAAAATTTCGTTAATCATTTTGGTTATCCTGTGACTCTTGAAATGCTTTTGGAGTCCATGAACAGGTACAATTACCAGTTTATTGAANNTGGTCACGTTGATAATGATTGGGCAAACGAGTCAGAAAGAGAAAGTATTTTAAAGACGCTTCTTAGGATCGAAGACCCTACTATGGGGGAAATGATTTTACAGCGTTTTCCTGAGATTGAAAATTTGCCCTCGTTCAATGAATTATTGGAAGAGGCTGTTAGGGGAGGACGGAGCTGGTCAGTAGCTTTTCTTTTGAGAAATAGGAGGGATATTTCTCGGGAGCAATTAGCGATTCTCATGCCACTTGCGTTACAAAGCTACAATCTTCCCTTGATCCGAAGATTGAGCAGCTATGACTCTGCCCATTATCCTTATCCTGAGATTCTTGGTTTGGAATCCTCTCAACAAAATGACGATGAATTTTTCCACAGGCTTCTTGGCTTTGCGATGCATTCTCCTCTACATGAAATCTATGATCTTGCTACCGGTCGGATACAAAACGTATTGCCTGAACTTCTCCAGCTTCTAAGCCTTATGGTTCGTTTTCCCAATCCCGAGCTTCGATCTGAAGTTCCTCACATTGGAACGATGTCTATAGAAGAATACATTCGGGAAAGCCGTGAGTATGCCAGAGCTAATCGCCAACTTATTGAGGAGACTCTTTCATCTGAAAATAATCATCAAATAAGTCGAGTTCAATTGCTCGATCGCATTGTCAGAGATCGGTTCCAAAGATTGCCCACAGAATTACACCTGCAAACACGATTGGAATATACCACTAACTACGACGGGGCTCAATTAGTTCAGACGCTTTTAATACATAGGATAACTGGCATCTCTAATCGCTATGGTTTCGCACTGAGACATCTCTTGAATAGGGCCTATGATGGAAATCGACATGAGTTTAACTTGCCCCCTGAAGTATCTCTTGAGGGAGATACACGCATAGTATTTACACACCCGGTACGGAGTGGGCGAATATTTTCAAGTCAGCGAAGGCTTCCTATTACAGCTTTGAATTTTGCTTCTCTGCTATGGAATCACAATCAATATTCCTCTGACGAGCAGCGAAATATAGACGAGATGTATAGTTTTTGGGATAACTTGCATCGGGAAATTATGGACTTCCCATTAGATCCTAATGATCCTGCAAGCAGGATAAGTTTTTTCCAAAAAGTGGCAAGAGCGTATTGGCTCAACGCTACCATGTGTGAAATGAGACGGGGAACTCCCCATAATGCGATGATGTGGTTAAATTTTGTTTATGCGCATCATCACCTTCCGCCGCCTATTCCTCGTCTCGAACATTTCTATCTCGACAACACTATGTTAATGATGCCCGTGGAATGGGCTATTGAGAACTGGGAGGAATTTTTTGAGCCGTCATCTTATTACTACGACGAATTTTTTGCCAGACGGCATAATTCTTTAGATACCAAACTGAGTTTGAGTACAGGCAGCGATTTAGAGATGAGTCCCCGGGTTTCGCTGGGAGGTATGCTAGCGCACAGATTGCCTCATTTCCATCCTTCGATCATGGCTCAGGCTACTTCATTGGTATTCATGACATTCTTCATCTATTATCTATTCCTTATGGGTATGGGTGAGGCGGGAGATAAATCCTGAAATTCGCAAGATTCGCAAGCGCCACCCGACTGGACCCAAACTAGAACAGTTTAAGTAACAAAGGGACACTCGACNNGTCGAGTGTCCCTTTGTTACTTAGCGCAAGCGTTGATACAAATCTGACCAGTGCGGAAACTGTTGGGCGACCCACTGGTTTAACAACGCATTTCGTGCCGGAGGGCTAAGGACGTGAGCGTCTTGCCAGTGTAAACGCGAACGCTTCGTAAGCTCATGCAAAGTGATGGCGGCACTGACCGAAATATTCAAGCTCTCGACCATACCTACCATTGGAATTGTAAAATACATGTCTACGAAGGGACGCCAGTCGGGTGACATGCCCTCATGTTCATTGGCAAATAAGATTGCGAGGGGACGATCTAAGGGGAGTTCGCTCACCGTTGTACAGTGCTCGGGATTCGGCATAGCTGCTGCGATGCAATAGGAGTGCTTGCGCAAATCTGCGACACAGGATGCGATATCGGTGTGCTTGCTAAGATTCAACCACCGCTCAACACCTTTGGCGACCGAACTGGCTTGAAAGGCTTCTTGGCGATTGACCACATGCACATTTAACACTCCAAAAGCTTCGGCCGAACGTAGGCAGGCTGAAACATTGTGGGGATGGTGAATGTCCTGCAAGATGAGGCTGAAGCGCTCTGTCCGTTCCTTTGCGGTATTTTCCATCTTCAGACGACGCTCTTCGGTCAACTGGGGGGAGAGGACTTGCCATAGATCCGCCGGCAGCGCAAGTTTCGGCTCAGGCACTGGCCAGACCCTCCTCAAGAAGTTCGGCCTCGCTCAGCAGTTGCCCCTGCTGTGTGCTTTGCAAAGCGGCTGCCACGATCTCGCCTAAATTGGCAGTCGGGTGTATGCGATCGACTTCGCCTTTTTCTTTGAGAGCCCAAACCGCTAGTAGGCGGAGCGCTTTGTCCCAGTTGTCCAGGCGTTCTTCCAGCATTTCTTTNNACTTTACGTTTGAGACGTTTGACCAATTCCGAATTTTCCCCCTGGCTATTTTGCAATTCGGCCAGACGGCTTTGCAGGCTTTTGACATTTTGCTCCAGGTGGGAATTCTGATTATGAAGACGTTTGTTCTCATCTTGTAGAGAAGTGACGGAGCGTTCGAGCTCAAGAATTTTCTCCTGACTCGCCCTTTCACGCGTATTTTTTAGAAGGCTGTATTCACGATCCATCTCACGCAACTGCTTCAGCAAAGTATCCGCTTGGATTTTGTAATGCTCGAGATCTCTCTCCAATACCCGCTGGCGATCTTGCAGCNNGACAAGTGACTGCGAATTTTGTCAAGTTCCAGTATCTCGCGACCTTTCTGTACGAGTTCTTGTTCCTTGCCATGCAGGAGCTCTTGCCAATGATCGCGTCGACCTTTTAAGTGGTCAAATTCTTGCGACGCTTCGGCAAGCTTTTTACGCAAAGTTCCGACCTCGGTTCGCAAATAAACGGCGCGACGCCAAAGATAAAGACCAAAGCCACTGGCCACGAGCGCGATAATATAGCCCGCTGTACCGATTAG
>PLEQ01000310.1 GCA_003136475.1 Deltaproteobacteria bacterium | reverse complement strand
GATTGTAGCCTTGATAGGGTTCATCCTTGAGAAAACGAGCGATGCGGGTGATGGTTGCGAGACTGGAACCGAGCTCAGCCTCAATTTCACGATAGGAAAGCTCCCCCTCATAGAGAGCTTGGGCAATTTGCCAACGCTCCCGCAACGCTTGAATCTCTCCCGGTGTGCAAAGGTCGCGTAAAAAATTATCAAACTCTTTCTCATCCTTGATTTGGGAAAAGGCTTTAAAAAGACTGACATTCATAATCTGCCCTTGACGCTTGCGTTCTGTTGTTTTAATACATTAAAATACTGAAACTCTCAGGAGAAAGCTTCAATGCTTGACAAAACCTCGTTATTTTCTCTATTCCTTTTCGTCACGAGTGCGTCCTACGCGGCAGATAAAATCGGCATTAGTCAAATTATCAGCAACCCGGCTCTCGATCAGAATCTCAAAGGTATACAGGAAACTCTCGCAAAAAATGGAATAAAGAAAGAAAATATTGAATTCCAGAATGCGCAGGGCAACCCCACGCTTGCGGCGGGGATAGCTCGCCACTTTATCCAAGACAAAACGGTGATTATTGCTATAGGAACCGGATCCGCACAGGCCTTCCTCCCCTTTCAACAGCAAAAAAAATTTAGCCTTGTTTTTACAGCAATCACAAATCCACGCGAAGCCGGCTTGGTGAAAAACTTGACAAAACCCGAAGCCAATTTTACTGGCATTTCCGATCACGTTTCGGCGCAAAAACAGCTGCTATTCATGAAGAAAGTTTTGGGTAAAACCAAGCTGAGAGTCGGGGTGCTTTACAACCCCAGTGACAGCAATTCCCTATCAGCGCTTCAGGACACCGAGGCTGCCGGAATTCAAGAAGGCGTCACCATTTTAAAAGTTTCAGCGACGAAACTTGCAGATATGCTAGCGGCCACGCAAAAGTTAGTCAAAGATGTCGATGTGCTCTTCATCAACAACGACAACCTAGCACTTTCAGCAGTCAGCAAGCTCGTCAAAATCGGTGAAAAAGCACAAAAAGCCGTCTTTTCCAGCGATATTGATACCATTCAACTGGGAGTTCTAGGCGCCTTAGGCCCCGACCAGTACGACCTGGGACGTCAAACCGCTGAAATAGCTCTGAGCCTTCTTAAAGGCAAAGCCATCAGCTCCATCCCGGTGCTCTATCCTGAAGTCGTCGTCCAAAGCCTCAATATCGGTCAGGCGAAAAAACTGGGTCTCGCGCTTTCCGAAGATGTCTTGAAGACGTCTGTGCTTGTGGATTCTTAAACATGTTGGGCCTTAATGAATTCATTGGCATTGTAGAACTCGGAATGGTCTATAGCCTGGTTGCGATCGCTATTTTTCTCAGTTTTCGAGTGTTGAATTTCTCGGATCTCACCGTCGATGGCTCTTTCGCCCTAGGTTCTGCGGTGTTTGCAACAGCGATGAATGCCCAGCTTGGCCTCGGTCTGGCGATGGGACTTAGCATCTTGGCTGGCGCCCTGGCTGGGCTTGCTTCAGCAACACTGGCCATCACCTTAGGTTTTGGGGATCTGCTCGGAAGCATTTTGGTGATGTATGCGCTCTACTCGATTAATTTTCGCATCGTGGGATCTTCCAACCTTGTGGTTAATCTAAGTGGGGCTGACCAGCACCTGATCTTTCTTGTCGGAGTCGTGGCAGTTATACTCTGTCTGCTTTTTAAAGGCCTCCGCTCAGAAGGTGGCCTTGCCATGCGAGCCGTGGGCATCAATGCCCAGATTGTCACGCAGTATGGCTTTCCCTTGAACACTTTAAAATTCAGCGGTCTTGCGCTCAGCAATGCGCTCGTAGCGCTTGGGGGAACTCTCTTTACTTTGGTTTCAGGCTTCTNNGCACCGGCACTTTGATCGTCGGCCTCGCTTCGCTTGTGATTGGCGAAAGTCTTTCGCAACGCCTAAGCCTCGCGCTTGTACTCTGTGTTGCGGGAAGTCTATTCTATCGTCTCGCCATTCATATGGGCTTCCATGCGGGAACACTGGGGCTTGTGGCGACCGATCTCAACATCATCACGGCCCTCCTGATTATCGGCTTCGTGCTCAGTCGCAAACTGCGTGGCATGAACTTGGGAGTTCCGCATGTTAAGCTGTAAAAATCTTGCTCTCAGCGTACGCAATGCTGATGGGACCTGCAAACAACTGTTTAGCGAGCTCAGCTTTACGGCCCACCCTGGCGAGATCATGATGGTGCTTGGGAAAAATGGCACAGGCAAGTCCACCTTACTCAAAACTCTCGTTGGCCACGTTCCAGCCCAATGTGGAAGCATTAGAATCTTCGACCGCGAACTTGCCCATTTTTCAAAATCCGAATTGGCTCAAATTTTTGCGTTTGTTTTACAAGATAATGAACGGGGCACCATTCGTGAGTTTAGCGTGGAGGAAAATCTCTGCTTTGCCCTTCATAAAGGCACACGCCTCAGCCTCTTACGTCCGGCAGTTTCCCAAAAGAACCAAGAGAAAATCTCAACTTTCTTGCAAGCAGTGGCCCCCGTGTTCCGGGAACGTCTATCGCCAAAGGCCGGCTCACTCTCCGGTGGCCAACGCCAAATGCTCAGCATCTTGATGAATATTCTGTCTGACGCCAAAATTTTCCTACTCGACGAACCCACCGCAGCGCTTGATGACACGACAGCAGAAGAGATTATGCAAGAGCTACAGAATTGGGTGCGTGAACGCAAACTGATCGCACTCATGGTGAGTCATGATTTAGTGCTTGTCGAGCGCTACGGTGACCGTATTTTGGATTTGAATAGCCCTACGGCAGCTCCATAAACTACTTCTCTACCCAGGAGGCGCCAAAGAAATCGACGTGGAAGGCCTCAGGATAGAGTTCTCGACAAAGCTCCACAGATTGAACACAGCGAACAGCTGCTTCAGACTTTCCTCCACCTACGGACCAGTGAATGGGATATATATATTTTTGTTCATAGACTTTAAAAAATAGTGGTTGTTCCTCAGATAGGTACTCGTGAATGAGTTCGGTGAGCATGATAGGTCCTGTCGCTTTAAGAACTCCGAGATCCTTGCGTGCGACCAGAGCGTGTTGGATCTTATTCCACAAAGAATAACCGGGAACCGACGCCATAAAAGCGTTATTAATGACATAATTGGTGCTGTCCTCATGGCCGACCACCAAGTTACAGCCTTCAATATAAGGCTCCATATTCTTTAAGGCCTCGCTATCCATGTCGACATAGACCCCTCCAAAATGATCGAGAATAAAATAGCGCAAGGCATCCACTCGCTTAATCGGCTTGTCATACCCGTCATAAGTCGGCAAAAACCATGGGTAAAACTCGGCAATGAAAGCTCGACTGTCTTCAATGCGCCACAGTTTTTCCACCCAACCCGGATGCAGTTTCAAACGTGCCTCAGTCCACCCTTGATAGAGCGCTGACGGATTAGGATGACCTTTACCCCAGTCATGCCAAATCTGATGAAAAATCTTGGGAATCTTCTGCGGATTTTTTCCCTGCTGAGTACAGCTAAGATCGCTATAAAGTGGTAAATACCCACTCTTCTGACTCCGCATCGTTGAACAGTTGATATTTAAGGAACACGCCAGCAAAAGACCGATCCATTGGCAGATGCTTTTAAAGCTCACGAGGACTCCAACAAGGATTTTGTTGGATCCATTATATCACGGGTTTGAGAAGGCAAGTGTCCTATAGGGAAAGTAGGGGTGCTAGTGAACGATTACTTTCAATACACCGCGATGGAATTTTTCCAAGGCCTTAAGATTCGCTTGCGACGTACGACGATCCAGAAAGAAGAGTTCAGGTTCCACTAACTCAAGCTCCCCCAAAAGATTGCCAGGCATAAAATCGAGGCGTGCATAGAGAAGGTAAGGATCCGGAAAACGCTGTCTTAGAAAAGGCTTGAGCGTTTCAAAACTTTCTTCAGCAAAATCTCGCAACTTGGGCGAAGGCTCGAGACATTGTACCGAACCACCCAGCTCATCTTGCACAAGCCAAGCACCTTTTTTAGGTAGCTTCAACACCGCATGAGAATAGAGCTCATCCAAAAAGATCAGCGACCATTCTCCGACACTAGCAATGTCCTGCAGAAAGGGCTGCAGCATAAAGGCCCGGTCTTTGCGAAGCGTCGCAAAAGGTTGGAGGTATTCCCCACGCCCCAAGCACAAATCTTCTAAATCTTGAGAATTACGAATCAGGAANNCGGCTTCACCACAATTTGCAACCACTCTTTTTGAGCTTCAAATAATTTATCAAGGCTATCCGTGGCCTCTAAAAATACGGTGGGTACGGTCGGGATAGCAAGTTTTGCAAAGTCTTGCAGATAGTGTTTGTCGAGATTCCACTCGAGAAGTTCAAAGGCATTCGCAATCGGCACACCGCAAACCTTGAGCTCACGCAGCCAATGAAAAAAACTGCTGCAGTTTTCTCCTGAATCCATGTAATCCCAGGGCGAACGCACCACCAGCAGGTCCAGTTTATCACTCAGGATCTGCCGCACATCGCGTCCCCACGGTATGGCCTCGACTTGCCAACCCTGGTCTTGGAGAAAGTCACACGCAATCTGGTCGTCATGGGTCAAAAGCGGATTTTTTTTACTGACAAAATAACGAGACAAGTCGGCACAGGTGATAAAG
>PLEQ01000218.1:2874-3581 GCA_003136475.1 Deltaproteobacteria bacterium | reverse complement strand
GGGCCGGAGGGGGCATTCACGGAGGAGGACCTCAACCGAAACTAGGACGATTCGAACCGAATGAAAGCAAAGAAAATTTAAAGGTTTTACAAAAAGACTATAAGCAGAAATTTTATGATAATTTGCCACGTGATAAGGTCTACATGAGTCCCGAACAAGTTCAGCGGGATGTTTCAACAGAGGAAGGTGTTGCAGTTTTGTATGATGAATATGCAAAAGCGAGGCGTACCTTATCAAAAAATAGAGTTGTTTATCTCATAAAAGGTGGGAATAACTCTGCTTTTTTGAAGGAGGTAGTGGCGTTGTATGGGGAAGAGAAAAAGTCTTGGCAGGTCTTTAAAGAGCCAGACGAACTCTTCGCAAAAAACAGTGAAATAAGTGGAGTTACAAAGTCGGAATACACTATATTTTATGATGATGCAACGTTTCCAGAAAAAGCTAGTACTATCCGGCATNNGACTATGTAGGCTCGCCTGTAAAAGCAGCATTAGCATCTATATTAGGTGTAGGAACACTAGGCGCCCTTTTGAGTGTATCGGGCGCAGCAGTAGCTGGTGCTGGTACCTTGGGTCTGGTGGGTGGTTCGGAGTCACCGGTGAATAGCTACATTACTACACTTGCGAGTATTTCTGATCAGCTCGACAAACTTGATAATGGTGGCTAAGGGTTTACGGTTCTATGCTGTTACATAAGAGCTAAGACTGCGA
>PLEQ01000218.1:0-2806 GCA_003136475.1 Deltaproteobacteria bacterium | reverse complement strand
TCTCACTTTGTTGCACTCGTTCGAGATGACCGGTTCTTGTTCCATTAACTAAGGAAAATGTGTTGTGGTGTGGAAGTCTCGGATCTTAGTCCTGCTTCTCTATGTCGTCTTAGGCGGAGGGTGTCGTACGCAAAGAAGCGCCAGTGCCCCAGAAACGCAGGATCCGGTGCTCCAGCAAAAAAGTGCAAGTCTCGGTATGGATCCCGACTATTTAAAATTAGCAGATGACGTGCTATCGGCTAGTGAAACGCTGCAAGCGAGCGGTAGCTGCGATAATCCGACCGATGAGACCACAAAGCTAGCCTGTATTTCGGCTCATAACTTTGCCCAAGCTGGGGAAACAACGACCGCTCTAGGTTTGGAAGATACCAAGATCCGGCAGGAGGCCAATCAAGCGCTTACGAATAAAATTATAGAGCTGAAAAGCACAGCTCTCAACCTCGATTCGCAACAAATTGCTGGGTATGCTTTGATGGTCATTGGTGGGGCTTTGGTGACAGCTGGGGGGCTAACGTTTGTGTTGAATCAACGAAAAAAGGATCAAGTGAGTACAGGCGCTACTACTGATCAACCTGCAGCAAAATCAGCTCGGTCTGAAGAAGAGTCGCAGAAGATGAAAAGCTCTGCTGTCGATACAAAGACCAGCTCCCTTGGAACTAAAGCACGTTATGCGAGTCCGTTCATCGCGATCGCTGGAGCGATGCTTGCCACACTTGGTACTGGAGTCGCTTTTGGTCTCAGTGCGGATCCCACCTCGCCAGCAAATGTCTACATCACGACACTGGCCAATATTTCGGTGCAACTCGACCAAGTTGACAAAGCAACAGGACAAGGTCTGTAGAAAATAGACTTGCTTCACCTCGCTGCGTCGGTTATCTGAGAAATAGAACTTAATTGAAAATTGCGTAGTCGCTAGGTCTGGGCACTAAGTCTGCGATTCCTCGCTGCACTCGGAATGACGGGGTTAGCAGAGTCGCTAGGTCTGGGCGCTAAGTCTGCGATTCCTCGCTGCGCTCGGAATGACGGAGTTAGCAGAGTCGCTAGATCTGAGTGCTAAGTCTGAGATTCCTGGCTGCGTCTAGAATGACGGAAATGAGACCTATGGGTGGAGTTATGTCACGAGTCTTGCTGGTCCTGTCCATGCTGCTGCTCTGCGGAAGTGCGAGGGGTAACTTTGTTCCGGCCAAAGAACAGATCTTGCGGGTGGGCAATGGTGTTGAGCCGAAGGAGTTGGATCCGGCTTTGATTACAGGGTCACCTGAGGGGCATATTATCGACAGTTTGTTTGAGGGGCTGACCAGTGTGCAGCCTTTTAGCCCCGACCCTGTGCCAGGTGTTGCCGAATCGTGGCAGATTTCGCCCGATGGTTTGATCTATAACTTTCGGATTCGTAAAGATGCGAAGTGGTCTGATGGCAAAGCGCTGAAAGCCGAAGATTTTGTCTATTCCTGGGTGCGGGCTCTGGCGCCGCAAACAGCTTCGGAATATGCCTATCAGTTGTATCCTATCAAAAATGGTGAGGCCTTTAACAAGGGAAAGCTTAAAGATCCTAAGCAGCTTGGCATAAGAGCGGTTGGTGATAATATTCTAGAAGTGACTTTAGAGCGGCCGACACCTTTTTTTCTAGAATTGACCGCTTTTCAAACGCTCTATCCAACCCCTCGGCACGTGATTGAGAAGTACCCTGGCTCAACGTGGACTTTGGAAAAACACATGGTATCCAATGGTCCGTTTAAACTTGCTGAGTCGCGTCTTCACCAACACATCAAATTGGTACCGAATGAGTTCTATTGGGATAGAAGTGCCGTGCAGTTGAAAGAAATTTATATTTATCCTATCGATAATAAAGATACCGAGGAGAAGAATTTTCTTGCCGGTAAATTGCATTTGACCTCGACCGTACCCTCCCTGCGTGTTCCCTACTACGAGAGTTTGAGGGAGCGGAATGCCGGAACTTACAATCCCTTTAAAGTAGAACCGCTTTATGCAACGTATTACTATCGTTTCAATGTCACCCGTAAGCCTTTGAATGATCCCCGTGTGAGGCGAGCGCTCGCCATCACTATCGATCGTAAGGAAATTGTCGATAATGTGATTCGGGGTGGTAAAATGCCCGCAGCATCTTTTGTTCCGCCACTCGGTGCGTATGAGTTTAAGGGTACTTTGCCCTTACAGGTGACCGATGCCGTGCGACAAGAAGCTAAAACACTGCTTGCGCAAGCGGGTTATCCCGAGGGCAAGGGGATGCCGAAGTTCGATATTCTCTATGACACGGATGACGACAACAAGCGTATAGCTGTAGCCATCCAGCAAATGTGGCATAAAACTTTGGGCATTGAAGTCGGTTTGTTTCAACAGGAGTGGAAAGTCTATCTCGATTCGTTGCGTAAGCTTAGCTACGATATCGGGCGTTCGCGTTGGATCGGGGATTATCTCGATCCGATTACTTTTTTGGACCTGAGCGTGACGGATGGTGGCAATAACGACACCGGTTGGTCGAATAAGGCTTATGACGACTTTGTCCATAAAGCGTCGCTCAGCAAAGATGCCGGTGAACGCATGGAATACTTGAAAAAGGCCGAAACGATTTTGATGAAGGAGCTGCCCCTTGTACCGATATTTTATTATACCAACGTGCGCTTAGCGGCTTCGAATTTGAAAATATACAATCCGAAGACCAAGCAGATGAGCGACTGGCGGTCGGACATGCTGGACCGGTGGTTTTTTAAATATTGCTTACTTGGTGTTTCGGATGGCACTCGTTAAAGTTTCAAAAGGTATTACGGAGTAGCTAAGAGGCGACCCC
>PLEQ01000515.1:2944-3177 GCA_003136475.1 Deltaproteobacteria bacterium | reverse complement strand
TTAACCTTCTTCACATCATCAACCCTTTGCTGTTTCAAAAGCATAATCTCATCAAGAAGCGTTTGCACAAGCTTATTAGTCTTCTGGAACTCTTCGGACGGATCATCTTTTTGGCCAAGCCATTGCTTGCCGAGCCATATAGCCATTGATGAGTTATTTTCTGATTGTCTATATTGATAACGGCGTAAAGATAATTTACCATTTCCATCACATCTTTTCTTTAAATCACAGAA
>PLEQ01000515.1:0-2901 GCA_003136475.1 Deltaproteobacteria bacterium | reverse complement strand
AGGACGGCCAGGAGGTTTAGAATTTGGCTGACGTGTATATTTTCTTGCCATTAACTATCTTGCTTTTACTTTCTTTTCTGCGAATTTAGCCAGCTTAGTGTTCTTCTCATCTAAGTTCATAGCTTTGGACTGGGCTCGATTTCCACAGCTTATATCATCTACTTCTTTGTATTTGCTTTTCTTCTTCATCGAATTTTTCTTAGGCATTAAAATCCTCACTTGCTAAAAATCAGTTATACGTTCTTTAGGAATTGAAAAAGGAACGCCTTGTACACCCATATAACCTCATTCTTAAAGTTATACGTATGGGTAGGATAAGGCTCAAGGATTTTTTTTAGATTTGTGTTTTAGAAAAAGCTTCCCCTTCTCGTAGATAGTAAGCACAGCTTCGGCGAAATAAAATATTTCCAGTGCGACTACAACGAGAAGGGTAAGCATATACTTAATATCCTGGTACCGGTGCTGTTACCATGGCTAAAACGCAAGGGGGGATACAAATTGGCCCTCCACCACTGGCTAAGCAAACTACACATCCAATTGTACCTAAACCAAAAGCTTCAGCACCTTGAGCTGCATACAAAGATCCAAAAAGCGCTATAGCTGGTAATGCTATGCTTGTGGCTTTACGCAGAATATTTTGCGGCGTGTCAATACGGATAGTGGGGAGGGAATTGTATACATACGATGCAGCGTTGGTAATCGAGTTCATAGCTTCTCCATAATGTTAAAAGTTTATTTACATTTCAAATACATATATCTGAAATGTGGTGCAATATACGGAAAGCTCAGATTAATGTAAACTCATAAGTCATTGACAATCAATAATTTAACTTAACATAATGGGTGTTATTAGACGTTCTTGCTATTTCTAGATGGTTCAAGTCCCAAAAATATCCGTTTGCTCTTCATATTTTCTAGATGTGTCGATTTTCTCGACTCTCTTCGACATATTGTAAACTTCTTTAAGGAACCACATTTCGCGTTGCAAACGCCCTATCCAGCGCTCCAGTCTTTGTATTTTCTTACTCAAAGTCTCGTCAAACATATCCAATNNGATGGGAATGAAAAAGAGCGTTGAGCGAGCCAAAGCTGAGATGGAAAAGCGCAATAAGCCTAAAGAAGTATGGGTTTATGAAGTTAGTTGGCCTTCATGTAGATGTGAAGTGCTTGCCGATAGCTTCCAAATAGTCGATGATAGGCTTATATGTTTTTGCGAAAAAGATATCGTAGCAGTTTTCAGGGAATGGGATAGTTACGTCAGATTATATAAAGCAGAAGAATTGAAAGAAACTTCTTTTAAACTTCCCGAAAATTTTGGAGAGGTCAAATAAANNGGTGGGAACGCGAGATGAAGATGCGTGAAATATCATAGTAGAGAATCGGTTCTTTTTACACAAAGATCTTTATTAAAGTTTTGGGAGTCAAGTTATAAACTTTGCTAGAAGTCTTGCGCCATATTTGAGAATCGTTTTCAATCGCTACTCCTTGCAACGCATCTGAAATGAACTTATCTAAGTTATCGAGGTCGGGAGTTTTGGTATGTTTGATGCCCCCAACAAGCATTTGATCAGTTTTGATTTTAGATGTCGCTTTGGGAATTGGCATGTGGTAGATATATTCCACTTCCAACTCTTTGCCGACAATTTCTTGATGCCACTGGCTGCGTATGTGCCATTTGTAATATTCCAATTCTTTGTATCTGAGGTTGAAAGCCCCTCTTCTTGAGACATAAGGCGCTTTGTAGGGTATCGGTAAACCATCAATCTTTATTAAAATCATGCTCACGTTTATGCGTGAGGGCGTTTTATTTGTCTATTTACATGTTACATTCATCAGAAATCCCTTCAAATTCCCCGTTTTTTTCCCCTAAACGGAATCGGCTTCCAATGCGTGATGGTTGGCCATTTTGAATCTCGTTTTACATCATCGAATGCCCATGCAAAGCCCATCGACTGCAAAAATCCATCTGGATATCTTCGTGGATAAAAGGTAGCCAGTCTCTTTTTAAGAGACCCCTTAATTTTTACCCATACTTGTTGGTTCTTTTGCGGTAGCTGATCCTCGCAATTTATCCACTCGCTCATTGCAACCCCAAATCTTGAACAGTTACTGCCCCTTTCGTATGCCTAGATATTCTTTTAGCAGGATCTTTCCTATACAAAGCTATGCCTCTGTATGCTTTGTAAATTGTGTTTACATTGACACCGCAAATCTTTGCAAAATCGAGCATTGTGATGCCGGTTTTATCCATCCATTCTTTGAACTTATTGACATTATTTTCCATACGACAACTACATTTATTTTCNNCAAGTAGAAACCAAAGGTAAGACATGAAACCCTTGACTAAACAAGAAACTATAACGCTAATACTTAAACGACTGGAGATGTATGGACAACGACTTAATTCCGCACGGATATACAAGAGTGAGCGAGATCTTATCAATTTTTCAAGCCTATGCGCATGTGCCCGAGCAGAAGCTCAAAGCTGCTCAAGAGCTGGGTACAGACATTCACGAAGCGATTGAGCTTTATTTAAAGGGCGATTGGATGCCCCTTGATGCTAAGAGATCTCCGTATTTCGAGAGCTTTCTGCATTGGGCACGTGAGAAGACCTTAAAACCTGTTTTGCTTGAAAAGCGCCTTTTTGACCATGATTTAAAGATCACAGGCCGTATCGATCTTTTGCTTGAAGCGAATGACAAGACCGAGCATGGAGATTCAACCACGCTCATTGACTTCAAGACTGGGAGCTGGGCACATCCGGAAATTTGGCGATTGCAAGGTACGTTTTATCGCCATCTCATAGAGACAACCTACAAAGGTGATTTTTGCGACGCCCCAAACAAATTCCTTTTCATCCAACTTATGCGGGCCGTGACTCCGCCAATCATCCATGAGTTT
>PLEQ01000107.1 GCA_003136475.1 Deltaproteobacteria bacterium | reverse complement strand
TCTGAATATAGGGTTCCGGAATTCTACCGAAGAAAAGCATTAATTTTGTAAGATCGCCTTGGGGTATTTTATCAGACAAGCTTTTGGCCCTCCATAAATTTAATCACTCGTGCGCGTCTGAGGTCTTCCATAGGGTAGTGATTGAGTACGAATTCTCTTAGTGATTTTCCAGACTTACGCTCTCNNATCCATGCAGAGGAGCCTACGAGTTCGATATCAACCTTTGCGTTTTTAGGAATCTCAGGCTTGTCTTCGCCCTCTTTCCATACCAGAGATATTATAGGAGTGCAAACTAATTTAGTTGAGAGCAAACATTTGGTTTCAATAGCGCCTGTCTCCAAGTGATCCACTATCCATATACCCTTGTTTTTATTCGCACAAGCCTTGGTAAGCCAACGTGCAGTTCCTGGATACCAGACTCTACCTATGAATTGTTCGGTATGGATGTGGCCACTTATGAGTTTTAGGACTCGGGGATCAATACGATCAGGGTCCACGGCGTCGGGGATCAGCATTCCGCTGTCGTATTGGCTTCCTAAGTAACTGGTGTGGGAAATAATGACTGTGGCTCCCTGGTCAGCTAATTTATTGGCTTCTGAGATAAAAGTTTCGTTATCGTGAATATATGGCATGTAGCCAAATTTTCCGAATACTGTGGGATGTGAAATTATCCTAATATTTGATGAATCGAAAGCTCTTAAAGCACTATAATTGTCGGCGTAATCCCCGCTTATGTCATGGTTCCCCACTAAAGCTATTACCTGGAATGGGCACAACTTTAGTTCTTCGAAGAAATTCTCCCAAAATTTGAAGACTCCTAAATGGACAATGTCGTGAGTANNCCTCTAGCCTTTTCAAGAATGAAAGTTTTAAGTTTTTCAGATTCTTTTAAGTTGTGAGGTTTTGCGTGAGGATCGCCCACATACATTGTGATCATGCAGCATCCTTGCAATCACATTTTGGTAAGGGTTTGCCGCACATATCGCAAGAGCATTCACATACATGTTGTTCGCATGTCGAACATCGGCAATCTTCTGCGAACCACGTCAGAGTGGCCAAGGGAGTAGATAGAATCCTGCAACCACAAGATCCCTTGTCGAAGTGAAAGCCTGAGTCCGGTTTATGTATGCCTAATCTTCCAATTGTCATGGTAATTGTAAGGTCCAGTCGTTTTTAATTGTAAAGCTATCCGTGAGACATTTCATCAAAGATTTCAATATGTTCCAGTGGTGCGATGATGCATTTTACTTCTTGATCTTTGAGGTTTAAAGTCAATACTTTGGTAGACCAGGGATGACTATATAGAATTTCTTCCCGGATGTAAGCTACGGATCCAGCTCTAATTATCTGACCATTGGATAGTGAGCCATCTATTAAAACCTTCAAGGCTTTAAGGGCATCTCTTTGGCCGGGCATCGCAATACCACCGGTCACTTTAGCTTTCAAGCCTTCTTTTACGTAGGGTTCCAAGATAAAACGGTTATTAATAGAAATCATTTGAGTAAGTCCTTTTTAGTTATCAATTTGTAAAGTCCTACTATGAGAGGGAATCCGGGAACCAACAAGGAGACGGCCCCAATATACCATTTCTTTTTGAAGGAAAGGTAGATTCCGTAAAAACTGGCTCCCATGTAGGCAACCAATAAAGCGCCAAAAAGTAGAATCAAGATTATGAAGAGAATTCCTGACAGTATTGCCATATTATTTGCCTTCCGTTTTTCGAACCATTTCAGAGATATGATTCAATATTTCACAGTGTTCGCATAAAATCTTAACATTCGAAGAATGTGAAATTCGGACATCACAGATACAAGGAATTCTAGTCGCTCTTTGAACCATGGATGAGGAGGTTAGGAGTACATCCTTTAATCCGTTGATCTCATTGCGCATGACATAGATATCGTGAAGCATTTCTTCGATGCTTTCTGAAACAGTGTCGTCAGCGTATTTCTTGACCAAGCGCTCGGCATGTTTTATCGCAGCCGATTTCTCTTGTCTCAAGACATCGATTTCTTCAAAGAGTGTTTTGCCCTCTTCCTGAGTTAAAAAAACTGGTCTGTCGGTAGCATCTTTTTCTACCAAAGCTCTCAATGTTTTTTCTTCTTTTGGATCGAGTTTCATCTTATTTACCCGAATTTTCCATCACATAGACTTCATGAGCGGCATCAATTTCTTTCATGAAAGCAATAAAGTTGTTTCTAACTTGAGGCCAATTTTCAGGCGTGATGTAAACATTTTGCATGTTTTCGTTTGCAATTTCTTCGCACACAATGTCATTAAATTTTTCAATCGTCATAGTAAGCTCCCTATGGATACGATATATCGACTGAAGCCGGAAGTCAAATCTCAATGCCTTTTAGACGTAAAACCTTTTGGTTGATCAGGGGCAATTTTCGTGCCAATCTAGCCATTTGAGACAATTCTTGCTTACGGCCCAAAACGTCTTCAACGCTTTCCGCACTGTCAGGGGTATAGGTATAGACCCCGAAGCCTTCTTCGCCAGAGTTAGAGTCAGCTGAGACCAAAGAGGACGCCGACATCAAGCCCGCGAGTTCGCTTACCGTTATNNCCTGACGGCCTTTGATACTATTGGCCCTATAGATGATTCGGCGGTCGCCTGGGTAGAAATGCAATACGGTTTCGGAATAGGCGTCAATTAGGTTCCCAACTATTCTACCGATGGCCACACCGAGATAATTCTTCTTGTATTCGCCGTTGTACTTGTCGATACCGGCAGCTAGGCCCAAAGCACTGACTTCGATCATGTCATTGAAGCTGAGATGTCCTTTGGGGGTCTTTTTGTAGAAAATCTTGGCCNNCGTTGATAAATGGCTT
Source organism: Deltaproteobacteria bacterium (assembly GCA_003136475.1). Taxonomy (GTDB): domain Bacteria; phylum Bdellovibrionota_B; class Oligoflexia; order Oligoflexales; family Bog-1112; genus BOG-1112. The sequence continues at coordinate 272 of PLEQ01000107.1, read as the reverse complement.
CCATCTTCTTAGGCCAAAGTCCGATCCATGAGGTTTTGGTAAATTGGACGAAATGGTAGTTTATCAAAAATTCTTTAAGCTTTTCAGGATCTTTAGACTTCAGAGCTGGGGTTATGTTCTTGCTAAAGGTATCAGACGATTCCCGAAAATATGGACGCGCAGATAAGATATTTTTATTAGTAATTCTAATATGTTGGATGAATTTCTTGTAAATCTCAGTACTGATTCTATAACTCAGCAGAGTTTCATGGAATAGCTTTTCGGACCCCACC
>PLEQ01000121.1 GCA_003136475.1 Deltaproteobacteria bacterium | reverse complement strand
GTACCCTCTTTCTCGACGAAATCGGTGATATGTCTTTGAAAACTCAGGCCAAGATTTTACGGATTTTGCAAGAACAGTGCTTGCAACGTCTCGGCGACAATGCGACGATTTCGATCGATGTGCGAGTCATTGCCGCTACGAATAAGAATCTTCCGGAAGAGATCAAGCGAGGTAATTTTCGAGAAGACCTCTACTATCGTCTCAATGTGATTCCCCTCAGAATGCCCCCTTTGCGTGAACGAAGAGATGATACGCAGATCTTGTGTGACTACTTTCTTGCCAAAATCGCTGGCGAATTTCGTGAAGCTAAGAAAAATATTTCGGAAGAAGCGCTCGAGTTGTTTAAGCAATATCCCNNAGTTCCGGGTATGACCATAGAAGAAGAAGATGTTCGGCAGATATTCTCCAGCGCTGAAATCGGGGATCTGAGTTTCAGTGAGCAGGTTTATGGGGAGACTCTTAAAGAAGCCCGCAATAATTTCGAGAGGTCGTTTATAATTGATAAATTAGAAGAGAATGAATGGAATATTTCCAAAACAGCTGAAGCAATCGGATTAGAAAGAAGCCACTTGCACCGTAAAATGCGTCTTTACGAGATCGAGGCTCAGCGTCGACGCGTCCAAAATTAGGAGTCCCTTATGCCCCAAGATTTGAAAGTCGTTCGAGAAAAAGATTCCTTGCTCATTTCTGGGCTCAAAGATGCCCTGATCGAGGAAAGCTGGTCAGTCGCCAGTTTCAAAGAGGAATTTCTTTTTGCGCGAAAAGACGGTTTGAGCAGTGCGGATATTAGTGGTGCTTGCTTTTCATCAGTGGATGGTCTCATTGATTTTCTGTCGGGAATCCATTTCAGACGCTGGGATGGCGGGATTCATATAGATACAGGCTACGGTAGAAAAAAACTCTTTTTTCGAGATGGTGAATTGGTCTTGGCAGCCTCTGATCTGATCGACGATCGCCTTGGCGAGGTTTCTTATAGAGGCGGACTGATTACCCTCGATGAGCTGACTGAATCCGCAACGAAAGTTTCTCGAAAAATGAAATTTGGTCAGGTACTCGTTCGCTCTAAAGTTTTTACCGATTTCCAGCTCTGGAACGCTCTCAAAGAACAAATTCGTCAAATCGTAAAATCCCTTTTTATGGTCGAAACCATCTATTTTGAGCTCGATGCGAGCTTGCGCAGCCCATTTGAGGTGATTTTCAGTGAAGGGGCCTTAGGGGTTCTCGAGTCTTGCTATGGCTACGGTTAGATGTTTCGTAGCTTTGCTGGAACGATAAAAGAAAGCAGTTGGATCAAGCTTCTCAACCCAGAGAAGGCTGAGAAAGGCACCTTCCTCGGTGATCTGGTTGATCTCGTAGGGGAAAGAACCCCGGTAACAGAGTTCATCAGCCAGTCAAAGTTGCAACGCCCTTATATTCTTGCCGCGTTGATGGAACTGATCAATCGTGGCATCTGCACTCTTGAAGACAGNNCCAACGGACCTTTGAAGAGGGTCATCCTAAGCTTTTTGTGGTGAAAAAATATTTGAAAGCGTATGAAATCGGTCTGAAGATCGCTAGAAACGCTTTTGAGATCGAAAAAGAGGATTTTCCGCTCGGCGACTTTAGAGCCTTGGTGGAATCGTTCAATTTTGATACTCCCGTTTTTTTTCTGGATGCGTCAGGCAATATCAGTAGCGACTCTGTCTACAGCATCTACAGTCAGTGCTTCTATATCAAGGGGCGTACAGACTTTTTTGAAGTTCGTCTCAAAAGCTTGATCGAGTTTCTCATACAGGTCACTGGCGATCATTTGACAGATGCTGTAGTCAAGCAAGTTCGCGAATCTATACGAGAATACTATCTATGATGCCTTACCCTGTAACGCCGAGGGACCAGTTTCTAGTTGAAGGGCTATCCGCGCTCGCTGAATATGTGCGGCATAAGCCCTCTGCAATAAAGTGCATCTTCTATAAAGCCAAATATAAGGAAAAGGTCCTCGATTTGGTTGGAACGCTGCGCATTCCGCATCAATTACTTGAAGAGCGAACTTCTAACACGGACATGTCCGTGGCCCCGGTTTTTGCCCATGTGAGCCTTGGTTATCAAAGTTTTACCCATGTTACAAAAGTTCTCGAAAACTCCCAAGACACCAACCTTGTGCTGGCGCTCGATCACATTACGGATCCGAGAAATCTCGGGGCCATTGCCCGCTCCGCTGCGTTTTTCGGAGTTAAGTACATCTTGTTGCCGAAGATGCGGCAGGTTCTTTTTACAGATGCTTCTGTGGCGACTTCTCAAGGAGCCTTTGCCTTTTCGGAACTCGTGCTGGTGTCCAATTTGAATCAGTCGCTTGAAAAGCTCAAAGACTTGGGCTTTTGGATCATTTGCGCAGATAGTGAGGGCGAACCCTTTCAAAAGGTTCTTGCGCAATACAAGCGTGTCGTTCTCCTACTGGGCTCCGAAGGCAAAGGCGTGTCGGAACTTCTGAAAAAGAAGTCCGATCGCATAATTGCCATCGCCTCGCCTCATAAAATTCTGGACTCCTTGAATGTGAGTGTTGCGGCAGGAATTCTCCTGCAAAGTTTCTCGGCCCATACTCCGCNNGTCTATCTTTGCCTGCAATGCTTGACCTTTTAAAGGAGCTGGGATATCTAATCTTTCTCACTCAAAAGAGATGAGGATTCTTCGCTGGCTTAGCTCAGCTGGTAGAGCGGCTGATTTGTAATCAGCAGGTCGTAGGTTCGACTCCTATAGCCAGCTCCAGATTTGATATGCGGAGGGGTACCCAAGCGGCCAAAGGGGGCGGGCTGTAAACCCGCTGACGTTAGTCTACAAAGGTTCGAATCCTTTCCCCTCCACCAGCGTAGTTGTTGATGAACCAAGCGGGAGTNNTTCGAATCCCGTCTCCCGCTCCAGTGTTCTTAGTGATAGAAAGATGATGGAAGCATGCGCTATATACAGGGCGATGTAAGCATAACGAAAAGAAGAAATTGGTGGATTGATTCGTAGTGCGTGAATGGGTCGGCCCGGGTAGCTCAGTGGTAGAGCGCGTCCTTGGTAAGGACGAGGTCGCCGGTTCAAGTCCGGTCTCGGGCTCCACGAATTAAACAGTAGCATTTTTTCTTCTTTTCTGTGATACAACGGGGCGATTCGGACCGTGTTTCCAACGCATGAATATATAATGAATGGTGATGACAAGTGTCATTGCTTTTTGGAGGAAGGAAATGGCTAAGGCAAAGTTTGAGCGGAAAAAACCACACGTGAATATCGGTACAATCGGTCACGTGGATCATGGGAAGACAACCCTGACGGCCGCTATTACAAAAGTTATGTCCTTTGTTAGCGGCAGTGCCGTAACAAAATTTGATGAAATTGATAAGGCGCCCGAAGAAAAAGCACGCGGTATTACGATTTCTGCCTCCCATGTGGAATATGAATCCGTAAAACGCCATTACGCTCACGTCGATTGCCCTGGCCATGCTGACTACGTAAAGAACATGATTACCGGTGCCGCTCAGATGGACGGCGCGATTCTCGTGGTGAGCGCGGCGGATGGCCCGATGCCGCA
>PLEQ01000500.1 GCA_003136475.1 Deltaproteobacteria bacterium | reverse complement strand
TCGGAGACACCATCACGATTCTGGTGACTCATTGCGACAGAGACGCCTTTTTGTAACCAGCGACTGATTTCCTGAATATTCACATTGGCTCTAATTCCCATACGAATCAGATCACTACACAGTGTCGTGGTGTATTCGCGGGGCAGTTCGTCTTCGTATTGTCCAGCGAAGTAGCACAAGGTTTTGTAGGCATGGGTCCATTTACTTTCAGACTGGGCGAGACGAATCTTATTCATCACCAGATCGAAGGCACGAATAGCCTTCCGTCTACTTTCAGCTTTCTTGCGTTCACGCTCTTCAATCTGATCTTTATAGCGGCGCCGCAGGAGGGCCACTGCCTCAAAAAGCTCGCCGCTGCTAACCGTCCCACTGATCTCGACTTCTTTGCCCAGTCCTTCGTTAAGGTACTGCAGTACATGAGGGAGTGATGTTTCGGTCGCTTCGGCGAGCTTGTGGACTGTCCACTTGTCGTGTACCGACCAATTATTGATAACTTCATTGGCCTTGTAGATAAAGTCGATCATAGATCACTCATCCCCCGAAGGTCTCATCAAGCCAAGAGATCGCCTACCTCTGGTTTGAGAAACGGTATCATTCTGTGAAGGATCTTTATTGATAGTATAAGGGATGTTCAGCCAGGTCGCCAATGGGGACTGACTGAATTGAATAGATGTCCAAGTTCTTATGAAAGGTCGCAATTCGATTTAATTAGGTCCTGATTTCACCTAATTAATCATATTTTGCACCGAATCTAGGTGGGAGAAAATTTTTAATTCTTAGTACGCAATGAGCGTCGCTTGCGCATCATTCGTCTCTTTTTACGTCCAATTTTTCTTCGCCCTTTCGGATGCTTTCTTCTGTGCCTCGAGCCGTGCAATGTNNAAACCTCAAAAATATACTTAGTTTTATTTTAAATACTAGCCCGAAGAGTGGGAATTACTACGCTCTCTTCGAATTATTCTTTTATAATAAGTGATTAAGCAATACCTTTTGGTTCGAAAATCCTGTGTCGAATGAAGGAATATAAATAATCGAAGTGGAGGAAAGGGAAAAGTGGAAAATACGTCTAGGCCCCATCAAAAAAAACGCCGCTCTGTGAGAAATCTCCTAATAGAGCCGTTCAAGCAAGTTCGTTTTGGCCTCTACATGCTCGCGATAAATATAATTTTCCTCTGCGCCTCAGGTCTCATCCTTCTCAGATCCTTTTTCGAACAGTACGATCATGTTCTCAGCATATTTCACGTTGTGGACCCTAAAATGCGCTGGGAGTTCATTGCTGACGAGGTCTTCTATACGAATGTCACGCGACTGCTCATCTGCATCTTCATTTTTACCCTCGTCTTTTTCGCAACAATATTAAAGTTAACACATAGTTACTACGGACCGATCGTTGCCTTAAACCGATATATCCTCGAATTGAAAAATGGCAATTTTTCTTTACGCATCAAACTACGTAAAGGCGACGAGCTGCAGGGCATCGCGAACAACCTCAATGAACTCGCAGAAACACTGGAAAAGCGAAAGAAAAATGGAGAATAGACGTTGTGAGCGAGGAGCTAAGACTTTCATACATCTCAAACTTATTTCGTGTAAAACTTTCGCTGCCGCACAGAACCTGTCTCGAAAATCCGGAGGTCCCACCCGACCTTTTAGACCGCGCTCGTTCAAAGCTGGCTCATGTTCAGCAAGAAGGAGCGATTGAGGTTTTCGAAGTTTACGAAGAGAGATTAAGAAGCACATGGACGAAATTTCAAAGCTTGGCGGCCCCATCGACTCCCGACTTAAATTTTACGATTGGCGAGGGCAGTCCAGCGCTTAAGGGCTTTGAGCTCAAGCCCCCCCCCAACGCAAAATGCGTGGCTCTACTGACTATCAATAGCGACCCAGACTATCTGCGTCTCTTGCGTTTGGAGTGGTTGATCCTCTATGTGAATAGCTTTTTGGACAGGTCGGGACAAAATCAACGCGCTCATCCAGCCCATATTCACCGCGCCTGGTTAAAAGCCATCAATGGCGCTCTGGTGCGAGACTTAGCTATCGGACCGAAACCGGTTCTAGTGCCAGGGGAGAAGGCTAAACCCTTCTCCATCTATGCTCATGGGAGCGGGGAGATCACCATTGTCCTACGCGACTTAAACCTCACTCTGGAAGGGCGCGACCCTGCCTATCTGGTCCGATCCGTGATCGAAGCCAGTAAAAAAACAACCGTGATCGCCGACGAGCAGTTTCATACTCTGGAACGCGAAATTTTGTCGGCTGTCCAAGCGGCTTGTGAAGGCCCCGAAATCATCGGGATCGGCTTGCCTATGGTCCTACTCGGCGGCTTACCACTTAAGGCGGTTAAGTCCGATTCGCTTGTTCCCGCCTACCCAGGTGAAGGAAAGCTCCGGCTTAAAATCTCGCGCGACAGACTCCTCGCCACTATCGAAGCTTTTGACCCTAGAATTTATGCCGACACCACGTTTATCGCAAATGAGGAATGGCTCAAACGTGAACTGAAACGTTACGCCCTCTCCCCCGAGAGCATTAAGGTTCATTTTGATAACCTTTTAACCGCCTTGCTCTCGCAAAGTTCTTTAGAAGGGATGATTGCTGCAGAAGGGTCTGAGGGCTTTAGCGGCTCACAGCCCTACCTTGAGCATTCCTTTGCACAAAAGCGGGCTGAAAACGATCCGAATGCAGAAACTGTCGATATGCGCAGTATGCAGCAAACCAGCTTTGTCAAAAAAGGCCAGCTGATTGCCAAAATCAATTATGACGATCCGGCGATAGCTGGCAAAGATGTCTTTGGGGATCCCTTGACTGCGTCAACCCCAGAGGGACTCGATATTCAGTTAGGCGAGGGTGTGATCGAGCGGGAGCCTGGCCATTTTTATGCAGAAACCGACGGCATCCCAATTATTGAAGAGAATGTGATATCCCTCAATAAGGTCATGGTTCACCACGGGGATGTTAATTTGCGCAGTGGCAATATTAACTTTGATGGACCTGTTGAAATCTTTGGGTCGGTCGACAGCGGCGCCATGGTCGAGACTACAGGGGACCTTAAAGTTCNNCATCGAAGTCGATGGCGGAATTGTCACGGGTAAAACGGGCATAGTATCGACACCCAAAAATCTCGCGGCTGAATTTATAGAAAATTCGCGCATACAGTGCGGCGGTTCCATCACCGTGCGCAGGGTCATCCTCAACAGTGATGTCATTGCGGGTGCGAACATCGAAATCACGGATAATTTTGTTGGCTTGGTAGCGGGTGGCAACATCAGTTGTCGAAAAAACATCAAATCTGCGAATATTGGCTTCAAGAATGGCGCTGTTACCAAGTTAAATGTTGGGGTCGACTGGAAAGCTGAGCTCGCCATTAGTATTTGCAAAAAACGTCTCGACAAACTTAAGGAAGCTATGCTCAACGATCGACAAATCGTTCGGGAGTTAACTTCGCGCAAACAGTTGCAACTCAATGATAAACAGCAACACCGCAAAGAATACTTTCAGAAACGCCTCAATAAAGAACGCAAAACTATCGAAAAACTTCAAGATAAGTTACGCCTGCTACAAACCCAACTCGTTTATAATTCGGAATCCAAGATTTTGATTTCAAACAAAGTCTGTACCAACGTTGACATCAATATCGGTGGNNGGTGGGAGTCCTGTCGTGGTGAAACAAGATCTTATTGCAGTAGCCATCCTTGCCAAAAGACGACAGGGGTCAAAAATCGTCTCTTTCGAAGCTGGACTCCAACTCTCAGAACGCGACGACGATCTCGGCTAAAGATAGTAAACCATAAAATTGCTTTCAGGCTTATTTTTTTCGAAGTAAGCGGTCAGGGTTTCAAGGGCACTGTCATGAAACTCAGTAAAGCGGATTCCGATACCTTTGTTCATTTTGTCATTAATTTTGTGCATCCTTGTAATCCGGATCACTTCACCTCCAATCCGTAGAGGCTTTCTAATACCTGGAAGGGAGAATTCCAGGTCCAAAACCTGGCCCTTCGGGAACGCCACTGTCGAATAGAGAAAGATACCTGATAACGAAATATCAGCGAGTTTAAGCGTGTGCGTCATGTCCCCCACTTTCACCTTCACATTATCCAAGTAGAGGTCACGCAGGTCATGCCGCTCCTTTTCTCGGTTTTGCTTTTTGAGGAGCTGACGAATTCTCTCCAACAGAATAACGCGAGGCACGGGTTGCTTAACAAAAAGATCGATCTCTTTCATTTTGCTGATTTTGTCATCGGCACTGTGAATGCTCGTAACAACGATGGGAGTTTTTTGACTCCTCGCATTCGAACGAATATCCGTTATGATTTTAACCGGGTCGGCGAGCTGATACTCCCAGCTGATGAGAACTACGGCGATCTTGTGTTTTGCTAAAACTGTTCTCGCTTCTTCAAAGCTCGAAGCCATAAAAGCTTGAATGCCCACCGATCTATAGCCCTCATGATCCAAGAACCTTGAAAAGGACGGTTCATCGACCATCAACAGATTAATAGGAGCGTTGTTTGAAGCTTCCATGTTGCTATCCTCGATGCGCGAAGCCACCAGAATTTTAGCCTAATTATTGAATCTTCGTGTAATTTCCCAACTAGAGTATCGGCATAATCTGAAGCTTCTTGAAGTAAGCTCAAAATGCTGTTATAAACTTGTAAAAATAACCTCTTATCTTTCAGTAATAAAGAGCCTTGCAAACCAAAATAAAAAAAATTCGAAAGTTATTCGCTAGCAAGTTATTGGTAGAAAAGGGGTTCTGTAGCTCCTTAACGGAGGCTGCTGCCTTAATTTATGCCGGCAAAGTTTTGGCGGATGAACAACGCATCACAAAGCCTGGCGAGCGGATTTCCGAGCAGGCTATTCTGCGTATCAAGACCAAGGGCAAATATGTCAGTCGAGGCGGTGATAAACTTTTCAACGCTATTGTAGAGCTCGGGCTCAGCGAGTTATTTGCTGATACCCTTGTTCTGGATATCGGCGCTTCCAAAGGCGGCTTCACGGATTGCGTTCTGCAACTTGGGGCGCGTGAGGTACTAGCACTCGATGTCGGTACCAATCAACTCGATTGGCGTCTGCGAACGGATGCCCGCGTCACCTGTATAGAACAGACGGATATCCGGACTTTTAACACTCGTAGCGACCTTCCGCTGGACTGGATTTTAGCAGACATCAGTTTTAACTCCCTCGAGCGTTTAGCACCGACTTTGATGAAACTCGCGAGTCCGCAAAGTCGATTGCTGATCTTAGTCAAACCTCAATTTGAATTGCCCAAAAGCGACATTCCCGACGGCGGGGTAGTCCTTGCCGAAGAACTCTGGGAAAAAGCGATCACGCGAGTCTCCCAGTCCTTTTTAAAATTGGGTGCAGGAAATTTGCTAGTCGCACGCTCTGCCTTGAAGGGTCGACGCGGCAATCAGGAATTTTTCCTTTATTTTACTGTTAGTGAATCAGGCGCAGGTCGGCCATCAGGGTCTTGACTGGCTGGCGGCAT
>PLEQ01000487.1 GCA_003136475.1 Deltaproteobacteria bacterium | reverse complement strand
ATTATATAATTTTTAACAATGATATTAGCATTCATTTAATAAATGTTAAAATATATTAACAATTGTTATTATGAATTTAAAACGAAGTAAGCTCTGGCACCGGTCGATTCCGACGGAACCGATGTTAACGCCTCAAGTCCCAGGAAAGGCGACGACTTGACGGGGATTTTGCGCTTTAATATACCTCGAAGGTTATTTGGCAAATCCCCACTTTGGAAAGAATCGCCGTGAAACTCTTAGAAACTCTCAAAGGGCTGGAAATAGACTTTCGCTCCGAATTGCGTGCGATAGAGAACGCACCTGAGCCCTCCCTCGTCGAAAATATGCGTGTCAAGTGGCTTGGTAAAAAAGGTCATGTCACGCAGTTGTACGAGCAACTGCGCAATGTTGACAAAGCCGAACGCCCCGAAGTCGGAAAGCAGATCAATAGTCTACGCGACCTGGTGGAAGGGCAGCTTAGCCAACTCAAATTAGCCGGCACCCAGCATGCGATCGCTCGCAAAATTCACGAGCGCCAGCTCGATGTCTCGTTACCGGTTAGTGAACGCCAGGGTTCCTTACATCCGGTGACTCTGATGCGTGCTTTATTGATCAAGGAATTTCGTCGTCTGGGTTTCGCAGTTTGGGATGGTCCTGAGATCGACACGGATTTTTATAATTTCTCTGCCTTAAATTTTCCAGAAGATCATCCGTCACGGGATATGCAGGACACCTTCTTTATCGACCAACGTAAATTGATACTGCGTACCCATACGTCCAATATCCAAATTCATGCCATGCTGCAAGAAGCGCCTCCCATTCGTTTGGTTTCTCTGGGTCGCGTTTATCGCTGCGACAACGATGCCACGCACACCCCGATGTTTCATCAGGTTGAAGGGGTTTTGGTGGACAAGGGGATTTCGATGGGCCACTTGAAGGGCATCATCGACAGTTTCGTAAAAGCTATCTTTGGGAGTGAATTTAAAACCCGCTTCCGCCCCAGTTTCTTCCCCTTCGTTGAACCTGGCGCTGAGTTCGACCTCCTATGTACCTGTAAGGGTACGGGGTGTCGTCTGTGTAAAAACACCGGCTGGCTCGAGGCGGGTGGCTGCGGAATGGTGCATCCTAACGTTTTTGAAAACGTCAATTATGATAGTGNNCCGCATTGATCGCATGGCTATGATCGCATTCGGCATCGATGATTTGCGCCTTATGTTCGAGGGTGATCATCAGTTTCAATCGCAATTTCCAGTTTACTGGCACTAGGTCACGGGAAGGAATCTATGATTATCTCTTTAAATTGGCTCAATGACTATGTTTCCCTCACGGGCTTAAGCTCCCAGGCGATTGCCAAAACTCTGACCAGCCTAGGTTTGGAAGTTGAGAGCATTAAAGACACGAAGCTCTTAGATGAAAAGATTGTAGTTGGGAAAGTCCATGCTGTTCAAAAGCACCCCAATGCCGATACTTTGCGTCTCTGTCAGGTCGATGCGGGCAGCGGTGAACACCTGCGTATAGTTTGTGGCGCCTCTAACGCGCGCGAGGGGATTTTGGTCGTCGTCGCACTCAAGGGTGCCACACTGCCCGACGGCACCAAGATCAAGGCTAGCAAAATTCGTGGCGAAGCTTCGGAAGGTATGCTCTGTAGTGCACGCGAACTGGGTCTTTCCGATGAACACGATGGCATTATCGAACTCACAGCTGAGCACAAACTCGGGACGGCAGTGAGCAGCTTTCTGCAAGTTCCCGACAGTATACTCGAGCTCAACGTCACGCCTAATCGCAGTGATTGTTTAAGTTATATCGGTATCGCACGCGATCTCGCAGCCAAGCTTGGGCGCCCTCTTAAACAGGTATCTGCNNCAATTGCCCACGCAAACGGGTTCTGCCAAAATAACGGTCAAGATTGAAAATGCTGAGGCCAGTGCTCGCTTCTGCGCTTTGCTTGTGACAGGAGTCAAAGCTGTACCTTCACCACTGTGGTTGCAAAAAAGGCTTGAAGCCGCGAGTATGCGTCCTATCAATCTCATCGTGGATCTTACGAACTATGTCATGCTCGAGTACGGGCAACCGATCCATGCCTATGATCGTCGCTTTGTAGCGGGGGACACCTTGCAGGTGTCGTGGGGTCGCAATGAAGACTTTGTGACGCTCGATGCTTCGAAAGTTCAGCTGCGTACCGAAGATATTCTCATCAGCGACACGCAAAAGGTCGTCGGTCTTGCGGGAATTATGGGCGGTCAAAACTCAGAGATCAAAGACGATACCACAGAAGTGATCATCGAAGTTGCCCACTTTGCCCAAGAGCGCATCCGCAAAACCGCTCGCCGCTTAGGTCTGCATTCGGAAGCTGGCTATCGCTTCGAACGCGGCATCGATGTCGAGAAACTACCGGACGTACTCAAGCGTGTAACTGCCCTGCTCAGCCAATGCACTCGTGAACAAAACGCGGGCGAAGTGCATTTGGGTTCGGCTCTTACGGACTGCTATGTTAGTCCGCTCCCACCTCGTAAAATTGCTTTACGACTTCCGCGTGTGCGCATGTTCATTGCCAATCCGGTGTACACTCTCGAACGCTGTACCCAGCATCTTAAAAGCCTGGGCTTCACACTTTGTGACAAGACCGAGGAGCGCATGCTGTTTGAGGTCCCGTCTTGGCGCAATGATATTCATCGGGAAGTCGATCTCATCGAAGAACTGGCACGCTTGGAAGGTTACGACACGATCCCTTATGAGATTCCCCGCATGGCGATTGCAGGTTTGCAGGAAGATCCTTACCTCGAATTTTCGAATCAATTTAAGCGCAGTCTGGCGACACTCGGCCTTTGCGAAATCATGAGTTTCCCCTTCGTGGGTGCGGAAGACTGTGAGCGTTTGCTGATTCCCAAAGAGCACGGTTTATGGCCGACAGTTCGTCTTGCCAATGCTCTCAATGAACGCCAAGCCTTTCTCCAAACCTCGTTAGTCGGAGCTTTACTCAACGCCGCGCTTCGCAATCGCAATCACGGTACGCGCGGAGTCAGACTCTTCGAAATGGCGCGCACCTATTTTACGGAAGAGAGCAAAACTTGGCAAAACGGCGGCGAGGAGTGGCAGAAATTTCTACGTCCGAGCCGTTCCCTGAGTGCCCGGGCTAGGGGTGAAAGCGGACGGGTGATCGAACGTGAGTTAATCGCGGGACTCTTCGACCAACCTTTTAGTCCCAAAGAGTGGCATCAGGAAACTAAAGGCTCCGATTTTTATCACGTCAAGACACTCCTAGTGGCGCTTCTGCGCAATATGGGGATCAGCAAAGCGGATTTCACACCTGTGGATCCGCAGAGCCTGCCCTTTTTGCATCCTCATGCCGCTGCTTGGATTGGCGTGGGCCGAGAACGGCTGGGCTGGGTTGGAGAAATTCACCCACAGGTCGCCAATACTATGGATCTCGGGAGTGAAGTGCCGGCCTGTTTTGAAATCGACATGGAAGCCGTGTTTGAAGTTCATCAACGCCAGGCTTACAAAATCAAAGAACCCACCCGCTTTCCAGCGATCACGCGCGACCTCGCTCTTTTAGTTGCCAAAGACCTGAGCCATGCGGAATTTCAAAGCTGCGTGCGTAAATTCCCCGCCAAGAAAAATCTGAGCAGCTTTCGCCTGTTCGACCTTTACGAAGGCGAACAAGTTGGCCAGGGCTTGAAGAGTTTTGCAAGCTCCTACATCTTCCAATCGCCGCAAAAAACTTTGACCGACGAGGAGGTGGATGCGGAGCTGGGGGCTTTGGTGAGCTACTTGAAGACTAGCCTAGGTGCCGTGCAACGCTAGCCTACTCGCCTGCGACACAAGAGCTAAGACTGCGATCCCTCACTGCGTTCGGGAT
>PLEQ01000034.1 GCA_003136475.1 Deltaproteobacteria bacterium | reverse complement strand
CAGGGGTTTGTGCATCGGCCAATTCGCTTTTGGGGTATATAGGAGGCTGGCCGCCCTTTGGGGAAGCAATAGTTATTTCTACACCGGCATCTTCCAGGACATAATAAGGTGCTGCAAATTCTTCGATCCAAAACCCTGTTTTTTGACCGGTATTTCCCAATTCACTGTGAGATGTTAACACCATTAATACTTTCATAATTACTATTTTATAAAATATTTATTTTACCTATATCTTGACGATCATCTTGCCTTCGTTTTTACCCTCGAATAGTCCCAGGAATGCCTGAGGAATTTGTTCAAAACCATTAATAATAGTTTCATGATAGGTGAGTTTCCCATCCCGTAACCAGTTAAACAACTGCTTTTTGGCTTCAGCAAACTTATCAGCGAAATCACCAACGATAAAACCCTGCATCAGCGCACTTTTTGACACCAAAACAGGCTGTACATATGGCCCTAAAACCTGCATGGTTTCATTATACATGGAGATATACCCGCAAACCGGTATCCTTGCATGCTTATTTATATTATTTAAAACAGCATCGGATATTTTACCGCCAACATTATCAAAATAGATATCTACGCCATCGGGGCAGGCAGTTTTAATTGATTGGGTCAGGTCAACCGTATTTTTGTAATTGATCGCCTCATCAAAATGGAATTTCGATTTGAGCAGGGCGACTTTTTGATCTGACCCCGTAATCCCAACTACCCGGCATCCCATAATTTTACCAAGCTGTCCAGCAATGCTTCCAACGGCACCCGCTGCACCTGAAACTATCATGGTTTCACCTGGCTTTGGAACAGCTATTTCAGATAGCCCCAAATAAGCGGTAAGCCCTGTCATTCCCAATATTCCCAGATAGGCGGTTAAATAAATATCGGCAGTGTGAATGACCTGCAACCCTTTTCCTGTAGATACCTGGTATTCTTTCCACTCTAAATTGCCGGATACAATGTCGCCTATTTTGTATCCGCTATGATTAGAATCTGTCACTTCTGCAATCATCCCGGATTGTATGGGTTTGTTCAATTGAAAGGCAGGGACGTAAGATTTTGCATCATTCATCCGTCCCCTCAAATATGGATCTACTGAAACATATAATGTTTTCAGCAGTATTTCCCCATCGTCGGGCACCGGCATTGCTTCCGTTACAAATTTAAAATCACTTAAAACCGGTTTCCCAACAGGTCTATTATTTAATAAAATTACCTTATTCATATTCTTTTAATTGATCAACATATCATAGAAATAATGTTCTGTTATAGCCGGGCTTCTTTTCACCAGGCTATTGTCAATACATTTGCCTATGTCCTGCAATGTAATTTCATCTAACCATTGTTCATCGTTTTGCATCCATTCGCCGTCGTGGTAGTACAGCATGGCCTCTTTGCCATCATGGAACTCGATTCTCCAGCCTGTTAAAGAATTGAAGTTTGCGGCGGTAATATGCAGTATACTTACCTCTTCTGCTGTTGCTAAAATTTCGTAACTCATNNAAATGTATTCCTTAGTAAAACATTTCATCGCTACCTTCTCTGCAACCCAGGATTTACCAGGTAAATACCTTAAAATCATCGCACCATTCACGCTGTTAATTGTTTCAACTTTAAAGCGTCTAAATCCGGAATCCAATGGGGTTATTACCAGGCGCAAGGACAGGTTATATATCCACAGCATTATTTCAAAATTTGCCATTACTAATAATAAAAGACTATATCAGAATGTATTTGGGTATCCGTGCCCGTTTAGCTCTGGTGTTTAATGCCGAATAGCTATCATTTACCCTTCCAGGTTGATCTTCTTCAAGAAACCGGCTTATTTCACTGCCTACGTCTTGCACGAATTGCTCACTAATCATATCCTCCGTCTCCCATTTGCCGTACCGGAGTTTAACCAGGATTTTTCTATCGTCCGGCATGATTACACACCATCCGGTTCCCGTCGGCGTATCAACCCGGTTTACTTCCAGTTCCAACTCTGGCTCGTTTAATGTAATCCTCATTATATCTGTTTTAATAGCTTTCTGCTTATAAAATTTAATGGAATAAAGGTGCCCACAATACGGCTGACAAGTATTACATAATGTCGGCAATTGCTTACATCATTCACACATTTACCCCGGTTTTTGTCCGTCATTCCAGNNGTAAATGTGTGAATGATGTAACTAATCAGGAGAATTGCATAACGTCAATAAAAAGTAGAGTCGTAGTTTTCATAAGGTATTAACAGAATTTTTTAAACAGATGAACGATAACAGTAAAATGCAGCAAGGCAGTCAAGGTATGAAAGGCCAAAATCATCATGGAATGATGATCGCTGATCTTAAGAAGCGATTTTACGTGGTGCTGATCTTAACCGTTCCAATCCTGCTCCTGTCAACTATGATTCAGCGGTTTATAGGCTTACATTGGCAGTTTAGGGGTGCACCCTATCTGCTGTTTGCGCTTTCATCTATTGTTTTTGTTTATGGGGGATGGCCATTTTTAACCGGATTAGTCGATGAGGTAAAGGCAAAAAATCCGGGTATGATGTTCCTGATTGGTTTTGCTATTACAGTGGCGTACGGTTACAGCACAGCTATTGTATTCGGATTACAGGGCATGGATTTTTTTTGGGAGCTGGATACGCTGATTCTTATTATGCTTTTAGGACATTGGATAGAAATGCAATCGGTAGCCGGGGCTTCGAGAGAACTGGAATTATTAGTAGCGTTAATGCCCGATGATGCCCACCTGGTTGTTTCGGATAAGATTGAGGATGTAAAAACCGATACATTAAAGGAGCATGATGTAGTATTGGTAAAGCCGGGCGAAAAAGTTACGGCGGACGGGATCATATTGGATGGAGAAAGTTATCTGAATGAAAGCATGCTAACCGGAGAATCGAAGCCGGTTAAAAAAGTAAAAGGTGATAAAGTGATAGCCGGTTCCATCAACGGCNNCATGCTGCGAAAGATTCCTACCTCTCGCAAGTGGTGAAACTGGTTGATGATGCTCAAAAATCGAAATCACAAACGCAGCTATTAGCGGACACTGCTGCAAAATGGTTAACTATTATCGCGTTGCTGACAGGGATTTCAACATTTCTATACTGGTTTTTGACAGGGCATCCCCTGTCATTTGCTATGGAACGAATGGTAACGGTAATTGTGATTTGCTGTCCCCATGCCTTAGGGCTGGCAGTGCCATTAGTTGTAGCAAAATCAACTGCTTTGGCCGCAAAGCATGGATTACTCATCAAAAACAGGAATGCTTTTGAGGATTCGAGGAAGATCACAACGGTTGTATTTGATAAAACAGGGACACTTACTTTGGGCAAATTTCAGGTTTCAACTNNCATATCCTGCAAAAAGCTAAGGATTTAAAAATAATCATTCCATCATGTGAAAATTTTAAAGCGACAACCGGCGAAGGAGTTCAGGCAACTGTTGAGCATAAACAGATACTCGTGGTTAGCCCGGGTTACTTGAAAGAAAACAAGATAGCCGTGCCGGACAGTTTTAAAGCAAATGATACGGAAACAGTGGTATTTGTAATAGTTGACCATTTATTGGCAGGCTATATGGCTTTATCTGATCA
>PLEQ01000454.1 GCA_003136475.1 Deltaproteobacteria bacterium | reverse complement strand
GGCTTGGTCAGTGTCAAGCAGCTCATTCAATTTACCTTGGATGAGCTGGAAAAAAGGCGAAATGCTGGTGGCATGATCTCGGGTATTCGGTCCGGATTTAAGCATTTGGATCGCGTGACAGCCGGTTGGCAAAAGAGCGATCTCATTATCTTGGCAGCGCGACCGGGGATGGGAAAGACCGCATTGGGTTTAAATTGGGGAATGAATGCGGTAACGGAACATGCCGAAAAGAAGGTTGCAATTTTTACGCTGGAGATGTCGAAGGAGCAGCTTGTCGAACGTTTACTTTCCGCAGAAGGTCGCATCGACTCCACGCGCTTGCGGAGCGGGGGCTGGGGTGAAGATGACACCGATCGTATTATGTTGGCCGCTCGTAAGCTCAACGAAGTGGGTGATCGCCTCGTTATCGACGAAACGCCTGGTATCAGCGTTGCAGAATTGCGCGCTCGTTGTCGTAGGTATAAGCGGGAGCATGGCCTGGACTTGGTCATCATAGACTATCTTCAATTGATGAGCGCCAGTCACACAGCTCAGCGGCAAGGCCGTGAGCGGGAAATCGGTGAGATCTCAACCAGTTTGAAAGCTTTAGCCAAAGAACTTGCCATACCCATTATTGCCCTCGCCCAGCTTAATCGCGGTCCCGATGCGCGACCCGACAAAAGGCCGAGGATGAGTGATCTTCGTGAATCCGGCGCAATGGAGCAAGATGCGGATCTCATTATGTTCGTCTACAGAGACGAATACTACAATCCGGAGTCGGCAGACGCTGGTAAATCAGAGATCATAATTGCTAAAAACCGTCACGGCGAAACAGGGAAAAGCTTCCTTGCCTGGTTTCCAAACTGGGTCACTTTTAAGGATCTTGAGGAAGACTGAACTTTAAATCTCGTACATTTTCATTTTTTTGCGCAAGGTATTCCGATTGATGCCGAGGATGCGTGCAGCGTGGACTTGATTGCCGCCTGTCCGGCGGAGAATCTGGTTCAGAAGAGGTTTCTCCGTCTTTTTCATGATAAGTGCATAGAGATTTTGTGGATAGTACTTGCCGACTTGATCCAAGAACCGAGAGATTTTTAGCTCCACGACGGATTCGAGGGAATAACTATCAAGTTTACCCGCCAATTCCTCATCGGAAAGAATGCTCATAGCTTTTTCTTCAGGCAGAGTCGGGATACCCCCGTTCTTCATACGCTCTGTGACCTTCATAGCCAGCGCAACATGCTCTTTTTCCACAGTATCTCCTCAAAACCTGAGCGAAAATAATCAATATCCAGATATTCTGCTTGAACACCGTTCTTATCAGCGGGGTTAAAATGTGTCAATCCAGTTTGGAATATTTTGACAATTATTGACTAATATACGGTAATTATAGTATAAATTTGCGGTTCGCGCTCAGCTCTTGCGTAGCGGAAGTCAACACGGTAAAGCTTTATGAGCAGTTAAGAAGCTTCGCTAAATTTCGTCAATGGATCTCGAATTAGGTACCCAAACACATCAAATAGGTACAAAGCAAGTATGGAAACCAACGATAAAAATCAAAAGACTGACAACTCCTCTCAAGAAAGGGAGGATCCCTTAAAAAACGATCAACATGAGGGCATGCCTTCGGAAGTGGTGGAGAGTCATAGAAAAGAAATCGAGCGCATCAAGCAAGAAGCCGACGCTAACTACAATCTCTATCTCCGGTCTTTGGCTGACGCCGAAAACGGCCGTAAACGCTTGCTGAAGGAAGTTGAAAGCTCCAAGCGTTATGCCCTAGAGGGTTTTTTGAAAGATGTCTTGCCCGTCCTTGATGGTTTTGAAAAAGCACTTTTGACCAAGGACCAAGAGTCTGCTGGATCTTCGCTCTTGGAAGGTATTGCCATAGTGCGGCGGCAGCTACTGGAGCTCTTGGAAAAGAACGGTCTACAAGCTATTTCTTCAGAGGGGAAAAAATTCGACCCTACCCTCCATCAGGCTATTAAACGGACCGAAAGTGCAGATGTCACCGAGGAGATCGTCGAATGTGAATACGCGAAGGCTTACAAAATATATGATAGGCTGTTAAGGCCAGCGATTGTCAGTGTTCTGGTCCCATTCAAGGAAGATAGCAACGATTAAGGTGAGCTGTAGATGAGCAAAGAGCTTCCTCTCGCAAAGGGCGAAGCCAAGGGCCTTGCCACACAAAGGGATGAAGCGCTTCTCGAAGATGCGGAAGCTTTGGTGGAGTTTTGTGCCGACCTTGATTTCGAAGATATTTCCCTTAAAAAATGGAAAAATGCCAATCGCTCTCTCGATCTGATCATCCCTGTATTTATTTCTTCTGCTCAAGCTCAAGAGGGCGGGCAGAAAGACATTGTCTTTTCTCGCATCGTCAAGGAAAGTCCCACCAGTACTGTTAAAAAAAAAGAAAAAATTAAGTTCCTCCTACAGTGGCTACCAAAGGTTCAAAATTCCTTTGAAGTGAAGGTCCCGGGCTTGGGTGACGTGAGTGGTAGACGGAAAGGTCTTGTTACTTTTGTTATAGAGATTTCCGAAAAAGCGTAAAATACCATACTCTACTGCTTCGTTACTAGCTCTGCCATCCCCAAAGACTAAAGCATTTTTTCTATAATCCGAAGACATTAGAGCAAGAAGATCATCGATTGGAGAGGGGATGGCGGATGCAAGCGGATCCATCAAATAAAGAAAATAGCTCCGGTTTGGTACACCTACCGCTCTTACCACTTAAGGACATTGTGGTCTTTCCACATATGATCATTCCCGTTTTCATTAACGAAGATCTTTGTGTAAAGGCCGTCGACTATGCCTTGAATAATCAGCGCAAGATTTTTCTTTCGGCTT
The DNA here is from genome assembly GCA_003136475.1 of Deltaproteobacteria bacterium. GTDB lineage: Bacteria > Bdellovibrionota_B > Oligoflexia > Oligoflexales > Bog-1112 > BOG-1112. Next base: position 95 of record PLEQ01000454.1, on the reverse strand, counting down.
TTAAAGTTCCAGGGCATGAAGGGGTAGGACTTGAGTCGTCAATTGAACCACCTTTCGACGTCTATGATATTGGTACGGTTTGTTCCATTATGCGG
>PLEQ01000305.1 GCA_003136475.1 Deltaproteobacteria bacterium | reverse complement strand
AATGAGATCACATTAGGTGTCACCGCATTTCCCAGAAGTTTAAATCGATTTTTAAGAGAAGCACATCTTGTCCAACCATCCGGGAATCCTTGAAGGCGTTCGCACTCCGTAATTGTATGGGTTCTTACTTTTAACACTCCTTTAACTTTCTTTCCTACAAGAAGCCGATACGAATCCTGAACGGTCAATGCTTTTTGAATGTCTTTTACGCCTTTAATTGGTCTGTGTGGGCCTCCGTTTCCCCTGGACTTTGAGTTATTTAGTTCGGCTCTCCTTGGTTTTCGCCACGAGACATTTGTCTCTAAGATGTCCTGTAATATAGACTCTCTCCCTATTTTGGGGGACGCCAAAGTGCTTCGAGTTAAGCACTCTCCATTCCGCATCATACCCCATTTCGTCCATCGTATTGAGGATCGTGAGGAAAGTTTTTCCAGCGTTGTTAGAAAGTAAACCCTTAACATTTTCAAAAAGAAAGTACTTCGGTCTTTTGGCCCGGAGAATTCGTGCGACGGTAAAAAAGAGTGTTCCCCTGGTATCGTCAAAACNNTACCAGCGTGACTAAACGGCTGACAAGGGAATCCTCCGACGAGGAGATCATGGGTAGGAATCTGTCTTGGATCAATTTCATTGATATCTCCTTCGTGCAGAGTCATGTCTCGCCATCTAGAACGATAGACAGCACACGCGTTTGGGTCGATATCATTCGCCCAGACGCATTGAAGCCCAAGCTTCTCCATTGCAAAACGAAATCCCCCAATGCCAGCAAAGAGTTCTACAAAAGTTTTGGTTCCGAGTGGGATTCCGTCGTTCATCCTAAGGCCTATTTGATTTCTCTATTGCACGTTTCGGAAGATAAAGTTCAGAGAGAACGGGGAAAAAATTTCCTAGGCAGAAGCACTTAAAATAAGCTAGAAATAACAGGGCATTGAAATAGATTTACTGCACTTGTCGGTGGGAACAGGGAGGTGGAAGATATAGATCCTAATACTCGATTCTATATACTGGGCTTTTATCGTGGCTCTTATGTCTCTTATTGTATTTCATCGTCGTCGTAGGTGACGAGTGTCCTAAGGTCTGTTGCACCTGCTCTAGTGGAGCCTCGAGGGTATTTAAAAGATGGCCAGCAAGAGTAGCCCGCATTGAGTGGGGGGAATAGCGTCGAATGGTGCTCAAATCTATACCTGCTTCTCTGAGTCTGTTTCTAAATATCCCCCACAGAGCTTTTGCTCCGATTGGCTTGTTTTGTCGTGTTTTGATGCTCGGGAATAGATAGTGTTCCTCACAAAGTACAAATCCCTTCTCCGTCAGTCTGGCTAAATGGTCGTCAAGACAACGCACCACAAACGGATTCAGCGGAACCTCGTGGACTTTCGCGCCCTTAATGAGGCAACGTAAAATCATGTGCCCATCAAGCTTAGCGTAGTTCTTAATTTTTAGGTTTCTGATCTCTGATGATCTAAGGCCGGTATAGAAGCCAACTGCAAGAAGAGCACGGTGATGAACCCCATAGACACTGTCGAGTTTAAAACTATCGAAGATCTTTCGAACGTCCTTATCGGAAAGATCTGCAGTTTCCTTCTTGTTCTCTGTACGTGGGCGTTTGATGCCATAGACGATATCTTTATCGACCAAAGACTCAGAGGCTAGGAATTTACAAAAGCTTGAGAGTGCGGAGAGCTTCTTTAGGATGGTCTTGTTAGAGAGCTCACGCTTTTCTAAATGATCGCGATAGAAAATGATGTGATTGCGTCGCAGTTCTCGAATCGAGGCGAGTTGAAAACGCTTTGAGATGAACGATAGGAAGTCGATGACTTCACTTTTGTACGCTATTGCTGTTTTCTCAGAGAGGTTCTTAAGAAAAGCCGCGAAGGTTTCCTTGAGAAGGGCAAGCTCGCTTGAGCCATGACTTGCCTCATCGAGTACCAAAAGACTATGATCCATCAGTTTGCCTATTTTTTATGCAAATTGGGAGATTTGGACTATAGATAGGATAGAGTGAAATTAAGGCCATAGAAAGAGGATTCTTGGGCATTAATTTCTGAGATGAGTGTCTGTTCTTTTTTTAATCAGATAAGCGTTAAACAGCAGATGATNNCTGACGGATCAATCATTTCTACTTCTTCTCTTGCAAAGTTGATCCTATAAGAAGAAGAGAACCCACATTTATGAAATTAAAAATAACCTGATCTCTCAGCCAAGAAACCTCTGGAGGGATCTTTACATAAGTCTATGTTCCTGAAGCCACTTCTGCCCAGCTATTGCAAGATCTGAATTTTCATGAAACATCCGCTTCAGACTTTCAAGGGGAAATGTAATATCACACAATGAGTTTGGATCTAATAAACGTAGAGCCCTGATCTTCAAATCAAACGAAACAAAGTGTTGCCACACCCATGCCTCTAGCTTGTATTCATTTTCTTCCATCTCATTCAAAATTTTCTTTTGCTCATTCTCCGCTCTTTGTAATTTGTTCATGTTTTTTTCACGTTTTACCTGACTGTAATAAAGCATTGCATCATTGATCTTACCTTTAAATTCTTCGTAAGATCTAATTCCTTTGGAAGGACTATAATCAAACTTAGTAAGGTCATTTGAAAACTTAATTGATTCCAAATTGCTAGGTTTCACGAATGAGAGC
>PLEQ01000054.1 GCA_003136475.1 Deltaproteobacteria bacterium | reverse complement strand
TGTGGGAAGGTGTGACGACTTACGATGTTTTGGTATGCCCCCGACCTTAGAGCCCTGTATAGCACGTTGCTCAGAAAAACTCTTCCTATGCCATATACAAGCTTTTGGGACAGACACGGGATAGAGGTGTAAGGCATTTGGTCACTCTCCGCTACCGCGCGCGAAGCTTCTGACAGTCATAACGAATCTACCAAGCGCGCTTGGTAACTTCAGAGCGGCATGGCCTCTCTGAAGTTTTTTGAAATCCCTCACCCCTGACTCTTATATTAGAAAGAAAGAAGGTTGCTCCGTCAGCAAGCTGCCTCCGCCGGGGGCTCAAAAAAAAGCTTCGCAATTTTTTTCGCTCCACACACTACGTCAGCAAGCTGACAAAAAACCTGGTGATTAAAGAAGGTTATTGCTCAAACCCTTATTCTTCTGGAGTTATCTAAAGATGCTCTTGCTTTAAATAGCTGAAAAATGGCATCTTTCGAGCTGTTTTAGGGTCTATCCTTCTGGAGGAATCATTTAAATGGCCTGGACGGTAAAAGAAAAGAAGGGCGGGACTATAAGAGTAGGTCTTTCTCAGCAAGATTTAGAGCGCATTGATGGAAAGGATGTACACCAAGCCAAAGTCTTAGAGTGGATCCAAAAAGGTAAAGAACGCTCCATTTTCGAAGAAGAAATAGTTGGTCTTAAGCAAGAACTCTTGCAGCTTCGAGAGGACATTAGCGAACTCAAAAACGAACACCGTAGTCAGGTTATGCTTCTTGCACAGCTCTCTCATCTAATGACTTTAATGACTACAGAGCAGCATTTGAGGCTTAAAAAGCTCAGAGAAAAGTCTAAGAAAGGGCATCTGAATGATGAGGAAAAAGCTCTCAATGATCTCTTTGAAGCCAAATCTTTAAACTTTCAAAGCTTTACACAAGAACTCTTTTCGGGATTGAAAACTAACTATTTTTTGAGTCCGCAAGGTAGCAAAGATGAACCTAACCAGGACTAAAATATGTTAAGTCTTGCTAACGTAAACCCTTCTATGGCGCTCGATTATTTTGAGAATGACGACTATTACTGTGAGGCGACCAATGAAGAAGTTGAGATTTCAGGTAAGGCAAAGGCTCATCTGAACTTGAAGGATAAAATCGATCGCACAAGCTTCGCGAATCTTCTCTATGGATATTCACCGGATGGAAATACGAAGCTCGTTTTCACTAAAAAGACAACTCTTTCTGAAAAAGAAATTGAAGTTTTGATGCATAATTTTAAGAAGGAAGCTGATGCGGTCAAGGTTCCCGAAAAGCAAATTACGTATGTTCAAAACGTCATTCTCAGGGAGTTAGGTAGCGACTCCAACAAGGGCTATCATCTTGAATGGAACGGCCAAAAACATGTAACGGCAGTCATAAAATCTTTTCTTAAAGACTATCAGTCCGACCTTGGAAACAAAACTAAGTTTGCAAAATCTTGTCAAAAGCTAATCGAGAATGTCTCTAAAACCAATAGACGTGCTGGGCTTGATGCGACATTTTCTGCACCCAAAAGTATCTCTATTAGAGCTTTGGTTGGTGGGGATAAGGATCTCGTTACTGCGCATAAACAGGCCGTTACTTATGCTCTCTCTCACCTTGAATCCCATTGTGCTGCGTACTTAAAAGGGGAAAAACGAACGCGGGAACTGTCGGGCAATATTATGTCAGCTCAGTTTTTGCATGGAACTTCGCGTGCGGGAGATCCTCAGCTTCATAGTCATTGCGTGATCTTTAATATGACCAAAACCCGAGAAGGAGAATGGCGTTCGCTTGCCAATGATTTCGTCTATGGCCAGTCGAAACTTCTAGGCTGCATCTATCAAAATAAGCTAGCTGAGCTTGTGCAAAAGAAGGGCTATGAGATCAGTGTTAAGACAGATGGAACCTTTGAACTTAAGGGTTATGAATCCGAGCAAATCATGGCTTTTTCGAAACGACGTAGTGAAGTTAAAGAAAATTCGGCTCGGCTAATATATGAAGACAAGGTCAAAGCAAGCTTAGAAGAGTTAGGGTTTTCTCCAATTATTAGACAAGGAATCAAAAGAGAAATTCTTGTTTACGATGCCAAAAATGCTCTAGAAAAAGAGGGCTTTCAGGTTAGTAAGAGTCGAGAGCGTTATAGTGTTGTTGAAGGATTTTCTGGAGAAAAAAGCTTTGAAAATTGCAAAGCCCAAATCATAAAAGATGAGGTTAACCAAAAGACCAACAGAGCCGGAGTGCTAATCGATCGCAAGACTAAGGGTGAGATGAAAAAAGAAGATCTGTTTCAACGTTGGCAAAAAGAAGCCAAAGAAATTGGTCTTAATCATCCTCAAAACAAGGGCAAAAATTTTGAATGGAAAAAGCCGATCGATCAGGAATTTGCTGTTTCTCACCTGTCCGAAAGACGCGCAGTTTTTAAAGAATACAACCTTAAATTGAACGCTCTAATGGCAAATTTAGGACGCTCTTCTTTTGAAACTATCATGGCTAAAGTAAAGGATTATGGCACTCTGAGTTTGCCGTTTACTGCTAAAAATCCGCAGAATTTGACGACTCTCAAGCAAATTGCTACGGAAGAAAATTGTCTTAAACTTGCTATCAGCGGAAAGGGAGAATTTAAGCCTATTGCCTCACTGGAGACTGCTCAAGAACTGGCACAGATCAGGGGTTACACTGTGGGACAAAAGGACGCTTTAAGTCTTTCTTTGACCACAAAAGATCAGGTTCATCTCTGGTGCGGCGTGGCCGGTTCAGGAAAGAGTTACGCTCTTTCGGATCTTCGCGAGATCGCGCAAAATGCTGGTTATAGGGTTGTTGCCATGGCTCCGGATGCCTCGTCAGCAAAGCAGTTGGGTGAGAGTATTGGAGCGACATCTTCAACGGTTGATTCTTTTCTTTTACGAGACAAGGAGCGGACGAGCCGTACACTTTTGATCGTTGACGAAGCAGGAAAGCTATCCACTCAGAAGGCTTTTCAATTGCTAGCGAAAGCCGAAAATGATGGCGCGAGAGTGCTTCTTGTAGGAGACAATCGACAGTTTAGTGCAGTGGAAGCAGGCAATCCCTTTACGGCATTTTTAAAAGACGAGAGAATCGTAAAGGCACAACTGGATGAGCATCGCCGTCAAAAAGAACCTCGTTTAAAAACTGCAGTTGAGCTTGCGTCGAGCTCGCAAGAAGAAGGACTTAAGCGCTCCATTAAAGTTTTAGACGAGAATATTATTGAGCGAAAAAGTCGAACATCTCGTATCAACAATGTTATCAAGGAGTTTATCAAGCTTTCTCCAGAGGATCGTGAAAAAACTCTTATTATTGCTGATAAAAACAAGGATAGGTTTGCCATTACAGAAAAGTTGCGCGAGAGTTTAAAGAAAGAAGGTTCCCTTTCGGGGATAGAAACAGACTTAAGAATTTTCAAGGAAAAAGGTCTTACACAGGCCCAGTACCGTGATATTCGAACGTATTCAAAAGGGGACCTTGTTAGCTCTGCTGCTGCTGAAAACGGCTTTGAGGCCAATAAAAAGTATCAGGTTCTTTCGACCAAAAATGGTGTTCTTGTGCTTGAAAATGGATTGTTTAATTTAAAAGTAATGCCAACAACGTT
>PLEQ01000103.1 GCA_003136475.1 Deltaproteobacteria bacterium | reverse complement strand
CCGCTTTAGCAAACTCTAATGGTATTTTAGCTACGAGCTGAGCGATAATTTTACTGGCAACAAGATCGTCGAAGACGGCACTTTCGCCGATCATAAGTAGCGTGATTTCAGATAGGCTCACCGCAGCATGCTGTGCAGGCTCAATCAGACCAGCGTTGCTCATGCCAGCCAAAAGAACAGATGATTCCCTGAGGTTCCCCAGTTTGAAATAGACACCCTTCGGACTGGCGTGAACATTATAGCTGGCCATCTTGTATGGCGAACGCATCATCGCGTCACCTGCTTCCTCTTCAAGGCGTAAAAATGTCACGCGCTCTTTAGCCCTTGCCTTCAAATGGTACGCAGCCCAGCCATTTTCTCCGCCGAATGGTTTACCGAAGCGCTGGATTATTTTTGCATAATCCTTCCTGACCTTTTTAGACTGCGCTTGGGACAGAGGTCTGAAACCAAGGGCCTGGTGGTTTCGCTCGTAAGCTTTTAGTGCACTGAATGACTCTACAATCTGGTAGTGTACGTAACGTTCTGCAATCTCCTCGCCGTACTTCGCAATGACCGCCGCAACCGTCGCTATCTCATGAAGGGTGCGCCAACGTGCCATTGCGCCGTCCGCATATCCATTCTCCAAGAGAACAATGACCTCGCCAGCGACTTGGCATGCCCGGACATGCAAACGAAGCATAACATCATCGAGATGGGACAGCTTGCCACCGCTGTCTCTGAGTCTGCGCTCATACAATCCTTGTGCCCACTCCATAGCTATTGTGAGAAGCATACGGAGTTTACCAAGCGCCTTGCCCCATCTATGCTCAAGACGCTCTTTGAACCCCTCCACATCAGCCTGTTGTGCCTCATATTCTTCACGCCACTTCCTGCTAAGGGACTTGAAGACGAGATTCGCGGTGTGGTCACTAGATTTTTCGAGAACACCGGAAAGTTGCTCGTTTAGGAATCTCTCCGTTGTGTTTACGACGTATTCAATGTCCTCATCGGTGATATTAATGGTGACATCGTCCTCGCTTTCGCCAAATTTCAAATCCTCGTCACTTCCACTCATGATGTGTTCCGCAGCCTTTGAAATCGCCGCCTCATCGACGGAAAGGCCAACTTCCTTCACCTTCTCGGCAAGCAGTCGTTCGAGAACAAGTCGTGGGACTTGCTTTAGCATTCCGTCAACGAGTTCTTGCAATTTTTCCATTTTCAACCACGTTGCGACTATCGGGGATCATAGGAACGGAACGCAATGGCATCTTGTCTACGTAGCTATCCCTCGCGCCAGAGCGGCAAACCAGTCTCAGGATCACGGATGCTGGTCAGGCTGTCCCGGTTGCGCCAGACCGTGTTGCGAACCTTGTGGACAATGCTGGTCGGCGCATCGGGAGTGGTCACGTCCATGGCGTTCTCAGCGGTGATTTGCGCGGCAAGGCGCGGCACTCGGCTCAGTCGATCTGTTCAAGCACCAGTTTGAACTCTCGTTCATCTCTGAAAGCTCGGTATATGGCTGGACGTTGTGTACGCTTTTTGATGTAGCGCATGACGGCATTTAACTTGGATTTTTGGACTTCGCAGCCAAAGNNCTTCACCGTCTAACTCGACAAAGCGCCACTCCTTTTCGTAGCACCAGCTTGCGTGCTTAGTCAGCGCAATATCCTGAAAGAATTGCTTCTTGTCCCATTCGGGTGTAAAGTTCACTGATGGTCTTTGACGACTGTAGATTACCGGCAAAGCTCTGCACCTTAGAGATGGCCACTCACTTGTCGAAAACTCAAGGCAAATGCCCCGATGCGTGTCGGCATAGTGGGACCACAGCAAAATATTGTCACTGTGTTTACAGAGGCTTAGAATCCCACACCGATCTACCCTCTTTTGGAGTCCAACACTTACCTCTTTGTATGCATCCCTGTCGCCGTCTGCAAGCCGTGCCTCCGCACCAGATGGTGCCACTCCGGTCTCCAATGTGTCCTTAATCATTTTTTTCAAAGAAGTTTGGNNCCCAAGGATCCAACCTTGCAGTCGAAAGGATCGTTGAATGACGCCGGGGAGGAACACCATAGCCTGTTGTCCGCCAAAATCTGCTTGATCCGCTTCATAGGATGGAGGGACCGATATTTGTAGAGATATGGCGGTACCGGCTGCTGTAGCGCCGTGATGTTGGGCGTCATAGGTCACCTCGGTGAATCAGCGGCGGGGTTGCCACCGAAGAAAGCAGTCCCCAGCCATTCCGGGTATGACTGGCGAATGGGGCGCTGTGTCATGGTGTATCGAATGAAGGGTGCATGTAAGCCCGATCTGCAAACTTCGGGATGTCCGACGATGCAACATTTGACCAATTCGTCAGTAGCGCATTCGCTCGATTCATACACAGATTGCCAACACGCCCCTGACTGGTGTTGCCACGCACATCTTTAAAGGTTCCGGTGGCCACGATACATGCGTAGCGGACCTGCTCGGGTAGAAAGGCTTGCTCAAAGAAAGTTCTTGCAAACGACAGCATCGTCGATTTTGCCGTCGAGACCGTTAAAAGCCATGGATCGATGCTGTAGGTGAGTGTCAGAACACCATTGGCGAGAGAGGCCGTGGCCCCCGCATCCGACGAACCGATGATCGCCGTGATGGTTAGTGGGTTCGCCGGATCGTATTTGGGTCGCCCGGCATCGTGACTCGATCCATAGATAATGCCAACGACGATGATAATAACGATGCACAGCACAACGACACTGCCGCACCCCCCTTTTTTCCTTTGGGGCTTGGGCTTGGGCGTTGGATGGCCGCAGTTGGGACATGTGACGGCCTCGCTCGAAAGCGGCTTTCCGCAAGCAGGACACTCGGTTAGACTCACAGTCGGCCCTTGTGTCGCCACGACAATGCTCCAATTTTCTTGACTGTTATCACAATCCCTCTGAGGCGGCCATCGTCGCCAGGAAAAGCACGACGGCTACTATATCATGAGTCCGACGGCGTATCTATTCCCTCACGTAGCGACTTCAATCATACCTCTACTGCCCGCTTCTATGTGGCCCGATGTCGATCCTAACAAGCTAATTTTGCTTGCAAAAATCCAATTTCGTGTGAAGTGTATCATCGCGCGGAACCAATATCTCGCTTTGGCGCGACCCGGGCAACGTCGTCGCACCGACGACGTTGCCGCCATTCCGTTCGATATAGGAT
>PLEQ01000495.1:5447-5635 GCA_003136475.1 Deltaproteobacteria bacterium | reverse complement strand
CTTAATGGCGAGGGGGTTTGGATGACACGGACGAGCAGTCAACCTGTAGTTGCAAGTTCCAGTGCCGGTAATAAATATTTGACCGCAGGGCTTATTGTGGGTTCAGCGGCTTCCATAACCCTTGGGGCTCTGATGCGAGCTGGGGTTTTGCAGTTGGCTAGCAGCGATCGCTCATCGGAATTTGTTGG
>PLEQ01000495.1:0-5435 GCA_003136475.1 Deltaproteobacteria bacterium | reverse complement strand
ATCGCAGTCTTAGCGCCCGTCAGAATCTGTTAAGCAAGACCTCACAATCTGCCAAAACCCACAATCTGCCTAACAAAAGCCCAAAAGTCTTGCCGCCACCTGCGGCGTCAGTTAGTGTCCCCGTTATTTAGCTCAGCAGCTTTGACGGGGTTGGCCGAATGACGCGTGGCTTGGGATATGTTTTGGTCTTGATTCTGCTTTGCCAATCCTCATTGGCAATAGCAGAAAAGGTTTATCGACATTCCTTCAGTGCCACGCCGCGCACGCTCGATCCGACAGCTTATGCGGATCTTTATGCGGACAAGCTCGCTGGGCAAGTTTACGACTCGCTGTATGATTTTCGGTATTTGAAAATGCCAGCAGAATTAAAGCCCCGCTTGGCTGAGACTTTGCCCAAGATCAGCAGCGATGGCTTGCGCTTGTTGATCCCAATCAAGCGAGGGGTCTTTTTTGCTGACGACCCCTGTTTTCCTAATGGTGTAGGACGGGAAGTGCTGGCAGAGGACTTTGTCTTTAGTTTGAAGCGGCATTTTGATCCCAAGACGATGTCTGCGAACAAGTGGTTTTGGGTGAATAAAATCGTCGGTCTTGATGAGTGGGGCGAAAGTGGTGCTGACTATTCTAAGCTTGTGCCGGGTCTGCGGGCTGTGGACTGCTACACCATTCAAGTTCTTTTGAAGCGGCCTTACTCGCAATTCGTTCATACGCTGGCCATGGCTACTTCAGCAGTGATTCCTCGCGAGGCGGTGGCCCGTTACGGCCAGGAAATTTCTATACATCCGGTGGGATCTGGGGCTTGGAAACTGCTCTCCTTTGACAACAGTAAGGCGGTTTTTGTAAAAAACCCTCGCTTNNTCCGCGAGGAGTTTTTTGATCCGCTGGCGGAAGGCTATGATGAAAATTTGCATGGTTTCACTGGCATTAAAAAACTTGCCGGCAAAAAAGTTCCCATCGTCGATCGGGTCGAAGTTAGTTTTGTCGAACAGGAAACCGCGCGCTGGAACTCTTTCACGAAGGGGAGCGAAATCCAATTTGCCACCGTCCCGACCCTCGAGTTTGCGCAGATCGTGAAGAGTGCAGAGCCTCTGACCCTGCATAAAGTTTTTGCCAACCAATATATTGGGTCCAAAAACTTGGAGCCAGCCTATGTGTATTTCGGCTTTAACATGCAGGATCCTGACATCCGCACGCACAAAGATCCCGAACGCAACGCTCAAAATCGCGCTTTGCGTTGTGCGATTCGCAAAGCTTTTAATTGGAAGCAGCTGATCGAACGCATCCACTACGGGTTGGGGGAGCCGTTTCCTGGCATTGTTCCCCCCAATATTCAAGGTTTTGATAGCACCTTATCCAAAGATTCCATCACGCTCGACATCGACGGCGCGCGAAAGCTTCTGCAGCAAAGCGGATGGACCGCAGCTCGGTTGCCGATTTTACGCTTTTCCGGAGTGTCCTCCATTCGGAACAAACAAATTTACGAAATGTTTAAAGCTTGGATGATCAAAATCGGCTACCCAGCCCACAAAATCAAGTTCGAGATATCAGCGCAGTTTGGTGATTATGTCAAAGCTTTGCGGGAAGGTAAATTGATGACCTTTTCGCTCTTTTGGTCCTTCGACTATCCTGATGCGCAAAATTCGTTTCAACTCTATTATGGACCGAATATTTCTCCGGGTTCCAACACGGCAAATTATCAGAATCCGGATTATGACCAACTCTACGAGCAGACGGTCACCTTGATGCCGGGTCCAGAGCGTCAAGCTATTTATCGTAAACTGACAAAAATTCTCATCGATGACTGTGTGGTTGTCGCCGGCTTTGTGCGGACTCATCTGTACTTATGGCACAAAAATGTGATTATGCATCCCACCGAATATTTGCATGGCGACTACTTTAAGTTCATCGATGTGGAGGCACAGCAATGAGGCCTGGCTAAGAAAGGCATGGCTTGGAATTAGCGCGTTACATTTTAAAGAAGTTGGTCTACGGAATTCCTTTGTTCCTGGGGGTGACCTCTATTAGCTTTTTGCTCATGGTCTACTTTGGCAGCGATGTCACGTACGCCTTGCTGGGTAAGAATGCGACGCAATCCGATCTCGATAATATCCGGCATCAGCTGGGTTATAACCTTTCCGTGTTTCAACGCTATATTTACTATTTGGGTGAAGTTTTGCGGTGTGATTTTGGTCACTCCAGTTTGAATCAGGAAAAAATTAGCGATATTTTTGCGCGCGCCATTCCGATCAGTATTGCGGTCAACCTCCCCGGTTTTGTGATCGGTAATGCACTCGCGATTCTTCTTTCTCTTTTGGCAGCCTACCATCGCGGGCAGTGGCAAGACAAAATTGTCATGGTGGCTTCGAGCATTGGCATGAGTATGAGTTTTTTAATTGTCATTATTGGTTGTCAAGTTGTGCTGTGTTCGAGTCGGGGTTTGAATCTTTTCCCAGTTCAGGGTTGGGAGATGGGCACGGTGAGTTCCTACCTGAGTCATATTTTTGTCCCAACTTTGGCTACGATCTTTGTCTCGCTCGGCTATAATATGCGATTTTTTCGAGCGATTATGGTGGAAGAGACCAAGAAAAGTTATGTGCGCTCAGCGTTTAGCTTCGGATGGCCCCCGCACCGCGTGATGTTTAAAGCAGTGCTTAGAAATAGCTTAGTGCCTATACTCACGCGCTTAATTTTTAGTATTCCTTTTATTTTTGTTGAGGGCAGTTTATTGATCGAGAGTTTTTTTGGCATTCCGGGTATGGGCGGGGTGACTTATAACGCAATCGTATCGGGGGATCTTCCGATATTGAAAGCGGTGGTGAGTATCGGAACGGTCCTTTACGTGGTGATTCTAGTCCTTGCCGACGTGGTATACAAAATTGTGGATCCGCGAGTGACGTTGACATGAGCCAGGCGAGTTTCCAAGACTATCTGCTGCGGCCGTTTGTGTTGAAACATTCGTCCTGGGCGAACGTGCGCTCGAAGTTTGCCATNNAGGGCCTGGTCTTTATTTTTTTTCTAATCGCGCTGGCAGCTTGGACCGGTTTAGCTGGCTCGCATTGGCAAGAACTGCTGAATGAAGAGGGTTATGGCCCCGTTTCGAGGGACTTTTGGTTTGGTGCGAATTTTAATGGCCAAGACATTTTTGCGCGCTGCATATTTAGCACCAAAACCGCTTTTGAGGTGGGCTTTGTTGTGGCTTTTTTTTCAACCTGCATCGGCGTCGTGCTCGGTGGACTAGCCGGCTTTTATCAGGGCAAGTGGGTGGATCAGGTGATCATCTGGTCCTATGGCTGTTTTGATGCTATTCCGTTTTATCTTTTTGTGGCAGCGATCGCCTTGACTTTGAAAGACTCTCTGTTTGGCATGCACTTGGCTATGATTGCGACCTTGTGGACGCCAACTTGCAAAGTTTTGCGCGCCCAAGTGATGAAGCTGCGCGCGTTCGAATTTGTCGAGGCTGCCTACGCACTCGGTGCCTNNGTGCCTCCGACCGACGGGTTTTGTTCCGTCATATATTGCCCAACACGATCCCCATTATCCTGGTTGAATTCACTCTATCGTTTGTAACAGCCATTAAAACGGAAGCGGTCTTGTCGTTTTTAGGCTTGGGGATCAAGGATGGTGTGAGTTGGGGTCTGATGCTGGCAGAGGCCAGTTCGGAAATTCAAGCAGGTTACTTGAACAACTTCATTGCAGCTTCGAGTTTTATGTTTGTCCTCGTTATGGCGTTTAACCAGTTTGCCGACGCCCTGCAAGAGGCTTTGGATCCCCAGGCTGGAGCTCGCTAGAGAACGTCGACTATGCTCGGGCCAGGCTCGGTGAGGGATCGTAGTCTTAGCTCATCCGACTTTACAAAAGAGCTTAGCCTGAGATCCCTCACATACGTTCGGGATGACAAGGCGAAGCGCAGTCCTAGCTCATCATTTATGACACAAAACTTAGTTAGCTTGTTGCGGATTGAGCAAGTCGGAAAGCTTCTGTCGTAAATTGGGATCCGAAAGAGCGTTGTTGACTCTATATTCGAGAGGTGTCAGTTCCTCAATGCGGGTCTGCCACCACGCCGCAGGGACCTGGCTGAGTGCGAGTACTACGAATTCATTGAGATCGACATTTTTAATACCCCGAATTTTGAGCTCATTTTGAAAAACACTTAAGGGATGCTCGTTTTCCATGTTGAGCAGCAACTTCGTCCTTACGCTATTATCGCTTGGCGCAAGCTCCGGGTTTACGGTTTCGTTGGCTTTTTTGTTTGCAGATTTTTTTTTGCTTGGCATGACTGATTCAGTATCCACGTGCGGCTCCAACAATTTTGAAGTTCGATTTTATTTATGAAGGAACGAAAAAATCTAGCATAAGTCCTAGTTTGATGCAACTGTGCTATTACGCACCTAAGAGGCTGTGCGCTGCGTGGCGCTGCAGCGCGTACCAGATAAGAGGTTTAAGATGGAAGCGTTTAACGAAGCAAGCTTATTTTCAAAAGGCCCAGACAGTATCCCGCTCGCGGAACGCATGCGCCCCCAGACTTTTGACCGGGTTTGTGGGCAGGATAAAATTTGGGCCAAGGGTGCCCCCTTGCGCAGACTTGCTGAAGAGGATACATTTTTTTCCCTGATTTTCTGGGGCCCGCCAGGCACCGGTAAAACGACAATTGCGCGCCTGATCGGCCACCATTCACAACGGCAACTTTTTACTCTTTCCGCTGTGAACTGTGGAGTCAAAGATATACGGGAGACGATAACCCAATCTTTGGCCAGTCAGCAAGCTGGACAAAAAACTGCGATTTTGTTTTTGGATGAAATTCATCGACTCAGCAAAAATCAGCAGGATGTTCTCCTACCTTCTATTGAAAAGGGAGATATCAAACTGATTGGGGCAACGACTGAGAATCCTTCCTTCTCCGTCATCCAGGCGATTCTTTCTCGCAGCCTCGTTTTTCGTTTCGACCTGCTGCCAGCAGCTGAGATGGTGAAGCTCTTAGAAAGAACAACAGCGCAAGTTCGTAAAGACTTGCTCACCCACATGCCTGCAACGGTTTTCGAAGCCATCGCCCAAGCTGCGGGCGGGGACGCGCGCCGAGCCTTAAATTTACTGGAAGCTTTTCTAGCAATGTGTGAACCCGGTCGCGATCTGAAAGAAATAAACTTTAAAGATCTTCTCATCGCGATGTCGATCCGTTTCGACAAGAAGGGGGACCAGCACTATGATACGATTTCTGCTCTGATCAAATCGGTGCGTGCCTCACAACCCGATGCAGCTCTACACTACTTAGCACGAGCATTGCTTGCCGGTGAAGATCCAGAGTTTCTGGCACGCCGTCTGATCATTCTCGCAGCGGAAGATATTGGCAACGCCAACCCGCATGCCCTAGTCTGGGCGAGTTCTGCGGCTACAGCCATTCACATGATCGGTATGCCGGAAGCCCGTATTATTCTCGGGCA
>PLEQ01000261.1:6716-33912 GCA_003136475.1 Deltaproteobacteria bacterium | reverse complement strand
CGGCTTGGTCCGAAATACGCACGTAGTGAGGGATCGCAGTCTTAGCTCTTATGTAGACTCATTTTGACTATGAATAGGACTATTTCGTATCCGTTGCACCTAAGGCTGTACTCAAGCCATTGCTAAGGTTCTGATCTGCTGTTTTGATGACGACTTGTTGGGCTTGCAGTTTGTCTTCCATGGCTTGAGCTTGGGTCATGAAATTAACACAAAGTGGATTGCCACCCACAAGACCGAAGGCCCCACCAAGTGCACCGTTCAAGGCATTGGTCACGGTGGTCCCAGGACCGGTGCCAGCCACGGTGTTGATGGTGTTGTTTGCGGCTCCTGCCGCCGTACCCAAGCCCCCCAAGATTGTACCACCTATGCTTGATCCGGAGCTGCTGCTGCTTGAGCTACTACTACTTGAACTGCCACTGCTTGAACCGCTACTACTAGCACTTAGGGACGTGTTGGTATCTGTCTCTGAGCTTGTGTGGTTCAACTCACTATTTCCGACGCCTGATGCTGGGTTCTTGCTTGTCACTTGATTTGAAGATACCGTGATACTCGTTTCGGTATTCATGTTTGCAGGCATAGTCACACAGTCTGATACGACATCTCCCACCAGACCTAAACTGTTGTTCGGACTCGATGTTAAGGTGCCTTGCATGTATTGCCCCATAACGCCTGACAGGGTGATGCTTTGGGCTTTTTCTAAAGCTGCGCCTTCCGAAACTCTGCATTGTGCCCTATACTCTTTGGCAAGACTCACATATTGTTGGGCTAAAACGAGCATCTTTTGAAGTGCCGTATTTAAAGTGTCACCCGCCGTTTTGATAGCTAAATTCAAATCATCACTACTGGGGTTCATGGTGGTGGTGTTTATAGCTCTACCGCAGTAGCAGGCCCCAGACGCGTCGCACTCATTTACCGCTGTTCTACGATCGGCAAAGCCAAGAAACATGAGGCTGCTCCGACAATTCTTTAGCGTAACAGCATTTAAATCGGCTGATGCTTCGAGGACCGGCGTCATATCGAAGGCTTGATCCTTGGTCCACTGACCGCTATTCGAACACTTGCTGCTGTCATCCGTACAAGCTTTCCAAATCATAAGGTTTGGCGATGTGTCGCTATCTGGAAGCGGGACAGCAGGCATATCCGCGCCGGCGTTAGCAAGGTTCAAGGTGGTGCTCGTCGAGGATGCACATGTTGCTAGGTTGATTTTCTCTCTCTTTGTCTCTTTTATCTGCTTACATGCAGAAGCAAAGACCAGGAAAAAAAAGATTAAGAGCCTAGGCACCAGTTGAGTTCTCATTCGGACGCGCTCCCGCAGATAGATCCGTAGTTTTCATGGGAGCATCGGTTGCTTGGGTGTGGATCTTTAGTTTTGGGAAAATTCAAGGCTTTGCAAGACGCTGGGCTTTGACGAGTTGCTTCACGAAGATATTGTGCTCTTGCATAGTTTTAGAGAAGTGATGCTGGCGCGCTGGTCCCGGTACAAGCACGAAATAGTAGTAGGCTTCGTCGGTGGGGTTGAGTACGGCTGTCAATGAGGCGAGTGAGGGTGAGGCGATCGGGGTTGGAGGTAGGCCTCGGTAGATCCGTGTGTTGTAAAGATTGTGTCGGTCTTGGAGGTGCTCGCGGGTGATGGTGCCCTTATAATCTTTGATCCCGTAGATAATAGCGGCATCAATACCCAGAGTCATGCCCGCTTTTAAACGACGCCAAATCACTTCTGCTATAAAACGTCGTTCTTGGTCCCAGGGTGTTTCCCGCTCGATGAGCGAGGCGAAGGCTACCCACTGTTCTAACGATAAGCTATGTCTTTGCAGCTGCTCTTTATAATCTTCAGGAATACGGACAAAGAACTCTTTCACCGCACGTTCTACAACCTCCTGGGCTGAAGGTTTTGTGTTAAAAAAACGATAGGTCGCAGGATAGAGAAAACCTTCGAGCTCCTTCAAACCTAAACTACTGAGCCAAACTTTATCGGTCTGAAGTTTGTGATAGTCGTCTTCACTCCCTACTCCTGCTTCAATCAAGGTGCTTTGAATCTGTNNGAATCTGCGCGAAAGTAGCGCCTTCGGGAATGGTAAATTCGAGCACGAGCGGACTATAGGTTTTGCCGTCTATCATCGTCGTGACGATATCGTGTGGGCTTACGGCATCGACAAAACGGTAGGTACCCGCCAGAAAATGTTCATAGCTATGTAGGTGAAGCTTGACCCACAGATGGAAGAAGGTGGAGCTGTTGGTGAGACCCCGTTGTTCAAGTTCATCGGAAAGAGTGTAGAGCGTCGCCTTTTTCGGGAGCGTAATCAGCACCTCTTGAGAAAGCGGTAACTTGCGATTGGCCCACTGCACAAAGAGAGTGCCGAAGGTGATGAGAAGGTAGGCGGGAAACAGGACGAGGGACCACCAGAATATTTGTCTTTTCTTACTCATAGCTTCCTTTCAGCGGGTGCGAATGTTTTGAATATATCATGGGTGCTCAAATTTCAATCGGGGGACCCCGCCCTGTCCCCGCCGATTTCGCTCCTTGCTGAGCTCTGCGGCATAGGCTATGTTGACGGGTTCATTCCACGGACGAATTGCACTAAGATCTATGACAGCACAAGACTTTCAAGTACCGGCCGAACAGTGGCAACTTTTTTGGGAACAGTACCCCGAGGAAGCGGCTAATCTTCCATTTTTACAAACAAATATTGCTTATACCTTCAGCGACCGGCAGCTCTTGTATGAAGCCATGACGCACCGCTCTGCCATTACCCATGCCCACGCAAACCCCGGCACCGCCACCGAGTTGCCTTGGAATGAGCGCTTAGAATTTCTGGGCGACTCGGTACTGGGTCTCGTCGTGGCGAGTATGATTTGGCATCGGAAGCGGCTCGACGAGGGGCAGCTCTCCCAGCTCAAGGCTTCCCTCGTCAGTGAAGCCAGCCTCGCCAAACTCGCTCTCAAGCTGGGCCTGGCAGACTGTTTGACGGTCGGCAAAATTGAAAAAAAAGCGGGTAACCACTGTCGTCCCTCCTTACTCGCGGATGCGCTCGAAGCTTTGATTGGTGCTATTTATCTCGACAGTTCCTACGACACGGTTCAAAAAGTGGTTCAGAAGTGGTTTAACGATTTTTTTGCGTTTGATGACAAAGACATTCAAGACGCCAAAACCCGTCTTCAAGAACTCCTCCAGGCGCAGTTCCAAGAAGTCCCCCAGTACTTAACCCTGGAAGAGACGGGTCCGGCCCACGCCAAGACTTTTCGGATCGCTGTCGTTTTCGCTGGCAAGACACTTGCCGAAGGCGAGGGGACGAGTAAGAAGCGCGCTTCACAAGCTGCTGCCAAAAAAGTTTTAGACACCTGGGACACGCTCAAATTGAAGGACCTGCACATATGATTAGCGGACTCGTAGCCATCGTCGGCCGACCGAATGTCGGAAAATCAACCTTATTTAACCTACTGACTCGCACCCGTACGGCCATCGTCAGTCCCCAACCGGGTGTCACGCGTGATCGTCTTTACGGCAAAGTTCCGTATGATGATGGCGAAAGCATTATTTTAATCGACACCGGTGGTTTTGAAAAAAAAGCTGAGATGGTCCGGCACGAAACCCTCGACTTCCATCCTTATGCTGAACGCGTCTGGGAACAAACAAAGCTGGCTGTTGCCGAATCCGACCTTATCCTTTTCCTGCTCGATGCCAAAGTCGGTCTCCATCCCCATGATCGCGAGATCATGCAATTTTTGCGACAGTCCAAGAAACGCGTGCGTTTTCTCGTCAATAAAGTCGACTCACCCAAAGACGAATACTTACTTTGGGAATTTACCAAACTGGGCACCAGCGAATTTCATCCGATTTGCGCGGCGCATGGCCAAGGGGTTNNGCCGACCGAATGTCGGCAAGTCCTCGATCTTGAATCGTCTCCTCGGTGAAGACCGCAGTTTAGTGACACCTGTCGCCGGCACGACACGGGATAGTATTCACACGCATTTGAAATTCAAAGACCAACCCTATGTACTCATCGACACAGCAGGTATCCGACGCAAGAGCCGCATCAGTGAATTCATCGAAGAGCAAAGTGTCATTCGCAGTTTGAGTGCCATTCAAAAAGCCGACATTGTGCTCCTGGTTATCGATGCCATCGAAGGGCTTACGGATCAAGATGCCAAACTTATCAACTTAGCGGTCGAACGTGGCAAAGCGGTCTTGATTGTCGTCAACAAATGGGACCTTGTCCCTGAAAAAGACAGCAATACCCAACGTGACTACGAAGCCAATCTTGAAAAACAGCTGGGCGATCATAGTTACATCCCGGCCCACTTCATATCCTGCCTCACCAACCAACGCGTTCATAAAATCATGGATCGCGTGGTCGAACTCGTGCAACAGATGACCAAACGTGTGGAAAAACCCGAGCTGAATCTGGTCCTCGAACAAATTATCAGTACCCATCCGCCCCATTTAAAAGGGACGAACATTTTGGATCCGCGCTTCCACAACGCGATCCAAGCCTACGGCACACCACCGACCATCGTTGTCCACTGCAACTGCGCGCGTGCCGTCATTTCTTCCTATCGACGTTATATGGTGCACCGTCTGCGTCGTGACTTAGGCTTTGAAAAAGTTCCCCTCCGTTTGATTCTCAAAGGCCGTCGACGAGAGGTCAGCGACTTGCTCNNGCTCTAGCTAATAGCTTCAGAATGCTCTTCACATCCTCGCACATTTTTATCGCCACTTTGAAGCAGCTTGCCTAGCCATGACGCCGTATTGTGAGCACAGCATATTGGAAAGAACTTTGTTAGAATCGGAAGCGGAGGAGTGGCTATGGAATTTCGTATTGAAAAAGATTCAATTGGTGATGTGAAAGTTGCAAAAAACCACTACTGGGGCGCCCAGACCCAACGGTCCCTGGAGAATTTCAAAATCGGCGGCCACNNGCCATCGTTTTCCGCGTCTGATGATCAAAGCTATGGGCCTCGTTAAAAAAGCCGCAGCTTTGACCAACCAAGAGCTGGGGCTTTTAGCTTCAGACAAATGCGAAGGGATTTGTCGCGCATGTGATGAAGTGATTGCAGGCAAACTCGATGAACACTTTCCCCTCGTCGTCTGGCAAACGGGTTCCGGTACGCAGTCCAACATGAATGCTAACGAGGTGATCNNACAGTCGTCAAATGACGCATTCCCGACCTTCATGCACCTCGCAACTGTGTTTGCTGTCCGTGAAAGTTTGTTACCCGCCCTCGGTGACTTAATCCGCACCCTGGATGAAAAAACCAAAGCCTTCCACGCTGTGATTAAAATCGGTCGCACCCATCTGATGGACGCCACTCCTCTCACGCTCGGGCAAGAGATCAGTGGTTGGGCCGCGCAACTGCGTTTTGGTCAAAAGGAATGCGAACGCATACTCGAGGGACTTTACGAAATCGCGCTTGGCGGTACAGCAGTCGGGACCGGCCTCAATACCCATCCCCGCTATGCCACGACCGTTGCAGAAAAAATTCGGGAATTAACCGGTGCCCCCTTCGTCACCGGCGCTAATAAATTTGCTGGGCTGGCTGGTCATGATGCCTTGGTTGCAGCCCACGGTGCCTTTAAAACACTTGCAACAGCCTTGATAAAAATTGCGAATGATGTGCGCTGGCTTGCAAGCGGACCACGCTCGGGAATCGGCGAAATCTTCATCCCGGCTAACGAACCCGGCAGTTCTATTATGCCCGGCAAAGTGAACCCCACCCAATGCGAAGCCCTCACCATGGTTGGCGTCCAAGTGATGGGCAACGATGTCGCAGTAGGCATCGCCGGCTGCTCTGGAAACTTCGAACTCAACGTTTTCAAACCCGTCATCATCCACAACATTCTCGGGTCNNGTCCGTCTCCTCGCCGACGCTATCGAAAGTTTTAATGAAAAATGCGCAAAGGGCATCGAACCCAATCACGCTGTCATCAAACGTAATCTCGATAACTCACTCATGCTCGTCACGGCCCTCAACCCCATCGTTGGCTATGACAAAGCCGCAGAGATTGCGAAGAAGGCGTACCATGATGGCTCGACCCTTAGAGCTGCTGCTATAGGCCTTGGCTACTTAAGCGGCGAAGAGTTTGACAAACATGTACGTCCGGAGAAAATGATTTCCTGAGGAGCGCGTCTGAGTTCTATTGACACAAGAGCTAAGACTGCGNNATCTCGAACGCAGTGAGAGATCGTAGTCTTAGCTCTTCTGGAGAAAATTTATGAACCAACAAATTTCACCTTTCTCTTCCGAGTTCAGCCTTAGCGGCAAACATGTGCATCTCATGCCCCTAGCGGCCGATCATGCGGAAGACCTCTTCAAGGCCTCGGCAGAAAGCCGCACAAGTTATACGTTTACCCATGTCCCATCGAGTTTAGAGGCGATGCGAAACTATGTTGCCTACGCTTGTGATGAAAGAGCCAGCAAGAAGTCCGTCCCCTTCGTGGTGTTTTCAAAGACCCAAGACCGCATCGTCGGCACCAGCCGCTTCGGTTTTTTAGAATATTGGACCTGGCCNNGCCTTTTAGAATATTGGACCTGGCCGCAAGGCAATTCTCAGCAAAGATCCCCCCAAAACCCAGACGCTGCAGAAATTGGCTGGACCTGGCTTAGCGCTAGCAGCCAGCGCACGCCCATCAACACCGAGATGAAATTTCTCATGCTCCAGTACGCCTTTGAGGAGTGGAATCTTCATCGCATCACCTTTCGCACCGACTCCCGCAATCTAAAATCGCGTGCAGCCATCGAGCGTATCGGCGCTAAACTCGACGGCATACTCCGGAGCAACATGCCGGCTTTTGATGGCACCATCATAAGAGATAGCGCGTTCTATTCGATTCTTAAAAAGGAGTGGGACCTAACGATCAAAAAAGCGCTGCTCTTAAAATTTTGCTGATTTTTTGACGCCGTACGGTCCACGAAAAGATACTCTTGGCCCTATCCCTAGACCGTCTTAATATCCTGAGCTGCATACCTGGCCTATTCGTTCAATGGGTTGAAACTAAAAATTCAGGAGTTTAAAAAAATGCGTCATATTATCCTCCCTCTTTCTTTCCTATTCTCAATCTGGAGCCTGCAAGTTTTTGCCAATGAGGATATTTCTAATTTGTTCCAAGCGATCAAATCTCGAAAGACTGAAACTGCTAAAAAAATCATTGAGAATTCTACCTTGAAACAATTAAACACTTCCTATTTCGATGATCTGGCTTTCATTCTTGCCGCAGGATTTGGCGGAGAAGAAATGGATTCAGTTCTCGAAGCTTTCCTAAGCAAGGGGGTTAACATTAATTCGAAAAATAGCCATGGCTATACTGCCGTACATAGGGCAGTCGTTAAGAACCTACCAGAGCGTATTCAATGGCTTCATGACAACAACGCTAATCTCAATATCACGAATCAAGTGGGAGAGACTCCCGCAGCGCTCGCAAGATTATTTGAAAGAAGCGAATGTCTTGAAAAAATTATGAGCCTTACTCAGGATGAGTCAAGCTCAGATAGTCCTTCATCTTCTTCTTCGCAGAGGGTTCAATCCCCTCGGCACGCCAGCATGGTGATAGACCGCGAAGAACTTCAAGGCGATTTAAGTCTTTCTCTTAGACCATATGTCATAAGAAAAAACGGCCTGCTAACTAAGCTAAAGTCCATCCGCAATTTCAATTTCCGCAACAAGCGCGGCAGCTCATATATTCAAAGCAGCTCGAACAAGTCCAGAAATTGAAGTTGATCGACACGAAAGCAAGACCGAAGCTCATACAAATATTGCATAAACAGACCTATGCTTAGATCCTTCTAATATTGCTCACTGCATATCTAGGTGTTGAGTTCCATAGGTGGGAAGCTATAAAGCGGCTTTGAATATCATTAAGCGATCTACTAAGGAACAATTAGAACCTAGACTCCCAGACAAAGAAAACCCACTGATCCTAGCAGCAGCAGGGGGTGAGAAAATGCTCCCGTTTTAGAAGCTCTCATAAAAAAGGGAATGGATATCAACTCACAGGATATCAACGGCAGTGCATAAGGCTGTATTAAAGAACCGACTAACGTGCATTGAATGGCTTCATAACCATGGCGCTGGACTCAAAGTCAAAAATAGCGAGAAGCAGACCCCCGCACAGCTTGCAAGGTCTTTGGGAAATATGGAAGCCCTTGCAGAAATTAAGAGGCTTCTTGCTCAGGAAAAATCAAAGGTCCAAGCTGCTGGCCTCGAGGTCCCAGATAGCGAGAAGCAGCTCCCCGCACAAGTTACAGCGTCTTTAAATACTGAAGCCCTTCCAGAAATTGGGGAGTTTATTGTCAAAACGCCTCGAACTAGGAAGAGATCAAATGTCAAACCTTTAACTATTCCCTCCAGACAAAAATTTAAACTGACTGTCGAATTTGAAATGCCAGACGAAGGGGGGGATAGTTCGCCATCCACAGTGCCAACGCTTTCTTTTTCAGGACGTCTCATAAGAGAAGATGGCCAATTCACTATTGAAACACCAAGAACCCCATTGTCGAGAACGCTTAGCACTCGTAGAAAACGTGGTGGTTCCAATCTTGAGCGCTCAACACCATCCACTCCGAAAGGAACTGCTAGCGGTGAACATCGCACTAGACGAGAAGGTTTGAATATAGATAGTCCCCGTCGAACGCTAAGAGGAGAGGATGGTTCAAGTCTTGCAAGCTTCAGTCGCATTCCAAGAAAAGAGGGTGGGTCGAGTATTGAAAGACCCAAACCGCAATCTCCAAGAGATGGAACTTAAATTCCATTCGAAAGACTTGCAGTAAAAACTCTACCTACAGCGATGATGAAATTCTTTCAGCGCACCACAGCGGGGACAGAGGTCGATAACATTTTTCGAATTACGATTGGGTAGACGAAAAAGTGACTTTGCTCCAGTCAGCGGCGATCTACCGAAATTCACGAGCAGACGATTGACGAATTTGAGGAGCATATAGCCCATACCCAAATACAGAGCGAGACAGATCAAGGCTCTAATCATAGATTCCTCGAGAAGCAAGCTGTGATTCCTTGCTGGTCTTGAGTGTCAAAACGACCGCTCCGATCAGCAAGAGTAAAGCCATCATGGCTCCAAGCATCAGAAAAGGCAAGCGGCCGCCCGGAAAACCGTCGATGCTAACAACAAGAGCTTGGCCCGCAGCAATATTTTGACCACGAATTCCTGCATAATTGCTACCGGCAAGCATCGGAGGAATACCTTCTTCAAATCCTTGCGCTTTGAAATGCAAGAGACCCGCTTGCGGGCTAGCTATGAAGAAGAGGGGCACATCTTCGGTCGGAACAAAGGTGAGAACATTATCACCACTATGGCGGACGGGAACTTTAAATTGAACACCGAGCAAGGACAGACCGGGAGCGTAGGTTTTTCGTATGCTCAAAACCCCATTCGGCAAGATCGTGATGTGATCGTTGCTGAGACCTTCGCCAGCTTGGAAGTCTATGCTCTCACGCGGTAGACGCAGGGTGCTGGTGAACGTTTGCTCTTTGTCCGTGGTATTGGACACCGCAAAATAATAAGCCCCAAAAATGGTCTCACCGTCCGCCTGGACGATGACGATATGACTCGGTGCCAGCCCAATAGCTTTTTTCTTAGCTTCCAGGGGCGCTCCCGTCTGAGGAAACGCTGCAAGGTGGCAAGTCCAAAGAAAGAGCCATACGAGACCAAGCTTTTGCCCCACGCGTCGCCTAAGCTCCATCGTGCTGCCCCTTCTGAAAACGGATGCCGTCCAAACGTCGACTCACATCCAAATAACGGTTGGTGAGAAAACTTTGACGCTGTTCCCATTCGCGTTTGCGAGGCTGCGCGCTTGCAAAGAGTTCTTCATTTTTTAGATAGTGATTTAAAAGACTCTTCTGCATAGTTGTCAAACTCTCTTCATTCGAGACGGAAGCATGCGCACTCAATTGTCCACCAGCTCCCATGAGAAAGGGTGCCAAGATCAAGAGAATCACGAGCAAGGATGTCATAAGGCATAAAATAAAAGTCATGGTTTTTCCCGCAACACGGCAAGTTGCTCGGCCATTTGCTCTAAGAGCGCCTCATTCGAGCGCACACCTTCCGTCACCGGTCGACGCTGCCTGCGCCAAAAGACGGCCCACACGAGTAGAGCTCCGAAAAATATTAGACCTAGCGGAAGGTACCACGCAAACCAGTGAAAGCCTTGGGTGGGAGGCGTACGCAAAATCCACAGGCCAAAACGTTCCTCGAAGAATTTCAAAATTTCTTTCGCGTTTTTTCCCGCTTGCACTTGTTCCACAAGTACAGTTTTGATCTCGACAGAAAACGGGGCATCCGACTGCAAAACACTCAAGCCTATACAGGTCGGGCAGCGCAACTCATCTGCTAGACTTTTATACAAAGCTGCTTGGGGCGCTTGCAAGTTTTCCACCGCTTCGTTCAACTTACGAAGGTTTTCCCCAAAAGCCAGATGGCTGAAAGCGAATATCCCAAAATCCAGGGCATAGAATTTTGCCATTTTAGGGCCTTTCCTTAGCGAATCGGATGAAATCGCGCGAATGGATGCCACGGGCCCGATCCATCAGTGCCAGTAGGCCACCGAGTACAAGAAGAAAGACACTGATCCACACAATTTTTACAGTAGGATTGATATGGATTTGGAAGGTGGCTTCGTCACCGCTTTTAGCAAAGTCTGACAAGACTATGTAGATATCGTACCAAAATCCATCTTGGAGGCCGACTTCGTGCAGAAGCTCGGGCTTCGTCGGATAGCGGGCACGGGCCGGGGCGATGGAGCCTAAGGCGATCCCATCTTTGGAAAGAGCCAAGGGTGCGGAGAAAAGTTCAACGTTCTCCTCTTGTTTGATTTCCATACCCGAAAAAGCAAAACGGTAACCGTAGAAATCCGTGCTCTGACCTTTTTGCAGAGTTACAAGCTTATCCAGACCACGATAATTTCCCAAAAAACCTAAGATCGCCAGCACCAGACCGGTGTGTGCCAGGAGCGCTCCCCA
This sequence comes from Deltaproteobacteria bacterium, assembly GCA_003136475.1. Classification (GTDB taxonomy): domain Bacteria; phylum Bdellovibrionota_B; class Oligoflexia; order Oligoflexales; family Bog-1112; genus BOG-1112. The sequence continues at coordinate 22,943 of PLEQ01000261.1, read as the reverse complement.
ATACGAGAGCTGACGGAAGAAGACACCGGATCGCTCACGATTTGCAGCAATCCGTGAGCCAGCATCGTAAAGCAAGCAGATCAAACTCCAGAAACACAAGAAAATGCCGGTGATTTGGATGCCCAAGCCGTAGCCATGCGAGCGCATCACATCCGCCCGCCAGGCAAAAAGCCCCGTAGCGGGCAAGGCGAGCAGTGCGGCAAGCAATAGTAGTGTTTTGCCACCGAGTAATTTGCCAGTGTGAAAGCGCAAGAGGTTCCCAATCGTTAAAGCGACGACAAACGAGAAACCAATATAGGGCGCAAAGGTGTTGAAGTAGGGCGCCTGGACGTTGAAACGTGAGCCCGTCACCAGCTCCGAAAGGACCGGGTAGAGCGTGCCCATAAAAATGATAAAGCCGAAAATCAGGATGAGGAATTGGGTGATGACCAGTGCGGACTCTTTGGAAATACCCCAAATTTTTGTGACATCCGCTGGCAGAATAGCCGGCGCTCGATACGCATAGAGCAGAAGGGTCAGGACCATGAGCCCAACGAGAAAATAAAGATAGTTGGGGCCGATCGGTGACTGCGCAAAGGAATGCACCGAGCTGATGATACCGGAACGGGTGACGAAGGTGCCGAAGAAGCCGAAGAAAAACGCTAAGAAAGCGAGGATGAGACTGAACCGCTTCATATGCCCTAATTTTTCTTGAACGATCAGGGAATGCAATAAGCCGGTCGTAAACAACCACGGCAAAAAACTTGAATTCTCCACTGGATCCCACGCCCAATAGCCAGCCCAGCCCAGTTCCACATAGGCCCACCGCCCACCGAGAAAAATACCGATGGTTAAAAAAGTCCAAGCGATCAGCGCCCATCGCCGCGTCGTGCGCAACCAGCCTTCGGTGATATCGCCGTAGCAAAGAGCTGCGATCGAATAGGCAAATGGGATCGCACAGGAGGTATAACCGGCAAAAAGAGAAGGCGGGTGAAAGACCATGTAAGGGTTTTGGAGCAGGGCATTCAAACCCAAGCCGTTCGTCGGTACCGGAAATTGCAAAGCAAAGGGATCGCAATGGCGGATAGCCAGATAGAACATCCAACTGAGCACACCCTGGAGGCAGGCGCTGACGTACGGCATAATGTGCTCATTATCGCGGGTGTAGCTGACATGGGCTATAAAGGAAGCGATTGCCAAAAATAGGGTCCACAAGAAATGGGACCCTTCGAGCGCCCCCCAGAATGCGGAAATCGTGTAGCGCAGGGGTAAGTCCTGACTNNACCACAGAGTAATCACGGGTATAGAACAGATACCAAAGAAGAAGGGCGGCACTCAGGCAGAGCCCAAAACTCGCTTTCGCAGCCATCTTCGCACTGCGAAAAAGCCTGCGGTGTCGCAAGCGGGCAGCCAGTAGCGCACTAACACTGCCGTAAACACTGGCGATAAAGGCGAGAAAGAGGAGGTAAAAGCCGTAGTCCGCTAGCATATTTTCTCATTCCTGATGTGAACCGTATCCCAGGCAGAAATAGCAGTTTTCGCGGATAATGTCACGCCGACGCCGTCCGCCCAGAACCGCTGCTTTATAAAGAGCCCTGATTAAACGTTGACCGTGAGCGACGGCTATGAGAACACAAGGCACGATAATGCAATCCGAGACCATACTGTGAACCCACTCGAAAACCGTAAAGTTTATATCAAAACCCTTGGCTGCAAGGTGAACACCTTCGATTCGCGCGTTCTGGAAAACCAGTTTCGGGCCAAGGGTTATGAAATTATTGGCAGCCCTGAACACGCGGACATCCAAATTATTAACAGTTGCAGCGTGACAGCTAATGCCGAACGCGAAGCCCGCTATCTGCTGCGTCGCTTCCAACGCGAGAACCCTAAAAGTGTCCGCGTCATCACCGGCTGCTATGCGCAAATCCACTCCTCACAACTTCAAGACCTGGCGGAAGTCGACTACGTCGTTCCCAATGAAGTGAAGCACGACCTCATCGCTCTTTTAGAAGGCAAATTACACAACGCATCTTCTGCTAAACTCCCCGCTGAGGTGAAAGCAGTCAGCAAGAACCGGCAGTCCCAATTCAAAAGCTCGGTGGTCGTTTTCGACGAAGCGATTTCCGACCAAACCCGCGCTTACCTAAAAGTCCAAGATGGCTGCGACGGCTTTTGCGCCTACTGTCAAATTCCCTACGCGCGTGGCGCAAGTCGCAGCGTGCCCCCACAGCAAGTGCTCACGGAAGTGCGTCGCCTCATCCAGCACGGTGTTCCCGAACTTGTCGTCACTGGCATTCATGTTGGCGACTACGGTCGTGATCTCAGCCAGGCCGAAGACAACAGTCCCTTTGTTGAACTCCTGCAGAGCATTTTTGCAGAAAAAGGTCTGCGCCAACTGCGGATCTCCTCGCTAGAACCTTCCGAAGTGAACGAGCCCCTGCTCAAAATGCTCAAAGACCATGAAGTTCAATTCTGCGATCATTTCCACCTGCCGCTACAATCCGGCTCCGATCGCATTCTCAAGCTCATGCGTCGCAGCTACACCACCACTCAATACGCTGAAACCGTCAGTATGATCCGTTCCTATTTTCCTAAAATACATATTAGTGGGGATGTCATCGTCGGTTTTCCACAGGAAGGTGAGGAAGAGTTCGCGCAAACTCAAGATTTCATCCAGTCTCTGCACTTTGGTTCTCTGCATGTATTCCCCTACTCCAAACGGCCCAATACACTCGCCGAAAAACTGCCGGGCCATATGGCTCCCGAAATCATAAAGCTACGCGTGCGTATTCTGCGTGAACTATCGACGCAACTGTACCGCACTTACGCTGCCCAATTCCTCGATCAAACGCTGTCCGTGCTCTGGGAAAATCAAACCGACACCCAAGGCCGCTTGTTGGGTAAAACCAAAAACTACCTTAACATCTGCGCGCCTCGCAATGCGGACACACAAGCTGGCAGCATTAGCTCCGTATGCATCAGGGGTTTTGTCGATGAAAAAACCTTGCTAGCAACCTGACTAAATAAAGGCTTATTTTTGCTTAGGCCTAAGTCCTCCCGCTCTTGCTGACGACTTCGGTGATGTCTTGTTTTCAGTTCCTTTGCCACTTTCTGCTCGTAAAGTCATGACAGTAGACGATTCCATACTGTTTGGTAATAAGGTCATTGGCGTTCAACCGTCTATCTACCTTTTCCCACTTGACTCAACCATCGACTTCCTCTTCATCGTAGGCGAATCTGCAGGGGAGATTTTGGGTGCTCCAACCTTCATGCAGATCAATCCAGCAGTTTTTGAACTTGGTGGCGGTGCAGCATCTTCAATCATCGCTGGTGTCATGAACATCAATCGCTCGCTCATTACCGAAAATAGCTCCGTTGGAGATGGCGGTGGTGTGCTGTCTGGTGGTGTTACCGGTACCGTTTCCCTCGGCACGGAAACTGCTCAGAGTGTAGATTATGCAGCTATAAGCATCAACCAAAGCCTAGTTTTGCTAAACTCTCCTGACAACACAGCAAGATCCGATCTTGCTAATGTAGGAACCAGTGAAGCAACGGGTGTCTACTTACAGGTAAGCCCTTAAAAACTAGTTCTCTACATTCATAGCCTTTAAAGTCCTCCGTGAATAATCTCACGGAGGACTTTATAAATTTGACTCATTACTGAGCAGAATCTTCCGATAACATAGACGGGAGGCCTCTATGCGTCTATTCAATTCAGAATTTATACGGGTGTTCACCTTAGCCATCATCGGTCTCTTGGCCGGTCAAACAGCATTAGCCGGAGGCATTCAAGGCACGCTCATCGACAATCAAGGTTTTGTCTTGAGTGGTGTTTCCGTTGATCTCTATTCCCCGGAAGGACTCTTGGCATGGTCGAACGTCAGTGCGTCGAATGGTGTGTACAGNNATCTGGTACTGAGGGGGCTCAACTGTCCTTACAGCCAAGCCATTGTTATTCAACCCGGACCGATCGCAAATCTCGACATCACAGCGCCTTGCAATAACTTTGATCCCTATTGGTACTATTACGGACCCGTGTATCCAAGACCTTATGAGCCTGGACCTTTCAAAGGGCCCAATGAAGTCCGGCACGAGCAGCACCATCACTAAAAATTCCCTCGAATGGAACGCAGTATTTATGGGTCTTGACGACCCATTATTTATATGTAAACATTTTATCCANNTCGCAAGTTCGGTTTATTTATTTCGAGGAAAAACGGGCAATGCTAGGAAAAGCTGTCTTAATTGCTATGTTTATTTCAGGTTCTCCCGCTCTTTTGGCAGAAACTTACAAACTTGACCCATCGCATTCCCGCCTTGAATTTCGCATTAAACATCTTGGCATCTCGACTGTTACGGGCCACTTCAAGAAGTTCGAAGGCCAAGGGGACTTCGATACCAAGACCCAAAAAATTGCGGATTCCTCAATCACCGTAACGATGGATCCTGCATCTATAGATACGGATGAACCCGATCGTGACAAAGATTTGCGTTCGGCCAACTTCTTTGATGTCGAGAAATTTAAAGACATGTCCTTTAAGTCCAAGAGCATTAGCTACAAAAACAAGCTGCCAACGAGCATTAGCGGTGAGATGACCATGCACGGTGTCACGCGCCCCGTAGTCCTGGAAATCGTCGATTGGGGGGGAGTCGCTGTGGATCCTTGGGGTAATGAGAAATTGGCCTTCGAAGCGCAAGGCAAACTNNCTGAGCCAAGCGGCCGGTGTTCTAGTGGGAAACGAAGTCAAATTGATCATTTATGTCGAAGCCATCAAGGTTAAAAAATAGTCTTTAACAGAAAGGGATTTGAGATGCTTTCAGCAAAACAAAAATTTCTCGGAGCCGCTTTAGGGGGCATGTTCACAGCGTCTTTGGCTCTTGCGCAAGGCACACCACCCGCAGCACCAACAGATTCAGACAGTATGCCCAAAAAAGAAGAGCCCAAAATGGCGACAGATATGGGTGAGTGCCACGGTGTCAACGCTTGCAAAGGTAAAGGTGACTGTCACCAAAAAGGTAAACATGGTCATGGATGTGCCGGGAAGAATGCTTGCAAAGGCAAAGGCNNGACCAAAGAAGATTGCACCGCAGCCAAACAAACTGGCAAAATGAAGAAACATTTTGTCCCATCTGCAGGTTAAAAAACCGATGACGTCTAAAAAGCAAATCTTTTTAAGTGCGGCTCTTGGTGGGATTTTTCTAGCGTCCTGTACCACCCCCGAACCTTCGACAAGCTCTGCTACAGCGATGGGAGAGTGCTCTGGCGTCAACGCGTGCAAGGGTCAAGGCGAGTGCGGTGGCAAAGGCCACGAATGTGCTGGTAAAAATGAGTGCAAAGGCCAGGGTTGGAAAAAGATGACGATGAGCGAATGTAACGAGAAAGGTGGCAGGTTTAAAGACGCCAATATCTGATGAATGCTGATGCTGTTTGCAAATCTGGTGCTGGTTTAAGATCGGTTCATTATCCTGAACTTGAAAAAAGGCCGCCAAAACTTATCAAGTGGTTCGAAGCCGTGACTGAGAACTATCTGGATACTTTTGGCAGGCCTTTTCGCATGTTGGAATTTATACGCAAGGACTTTCCTGTTGCGCTGCACGGTGTATCGCTGTCGATCGGCTCGNNACCCGGAATACTTAAAAAAGTTGAAAGCGCTTATTGAACGTATCGATCCCTTTATTTTTTCGGATCATTTGTGTTGGACCGGAATTCAGACCGGCAACACCCATGATCTCCTGCCCCTACCTTACAATGACGAAACCTTGCAATTGCTGGTGGACCATGTTGATGAAGTTCAATGCTACTTAAACCGTCAGATCACCTTGGAAAATCCTTCGAGCTACCTGACGTTTAAAAATAGCACCTACACCGAATGGGACTTTCTCAGAACCCTCGCTGTAAAATCGGGGGCCAGTCTCTTACTCGACATCAACAACGTCTACGTCTCCGCCACGAACCATGGTTTTGATCCGTACACCTACTTGAAGGCAATCCCCAGCGCACTGGTTGCGCAGATTCATCTCGCTGGTTTTACGGATATGGGGACTTATCTCTTTGATACCCATTCTATGCCGGTCCACACCCATGTCTGGGAGCTATTTCAGTATTATATCGCTCGCTCCCCCCATATCCCGTTCATGCTCGAGTGGGATGAGGACATTCCGGACTTAGACGGTCTTGAAGCAGAATTGGCTAAGGCATGCACGATTTGGCAGAAGCAGTATGCGGCAGTGGAGGTGTTGAGTGAACCTGCGCGAAATTCAAAACAGCTTTTATCACAGCGTGCTTAGTGGTGACGGGTGGGAAGAGGGCTTAGGAGCCTGGATCCTTCCTGGCGGCAAGCTCGCTACACCTTCTGAGGCTTTGGCCATTCATGGCGAAGGCTATCTGGCTCGGCTGACGGAAGCGCTCGGTGAGATGTATCAGAGCGTTTGGTTTATATTGGGTGATGATGAATTCTTCGCAGTCTGCGCGCAGTATATTCAGAAACATCCCTCCCGGTCTTACAATCTCAATCTCTATGGGTTCGACTTTCCGAGTTTTATTGCGCAAACGGCGCAAGCCAAGGAATTTCCCTTTCTCTCGGAACTCGCAGATTTTGAACTCAGCTTTAACCAGATTTTTCATAGCCTGGAAAGCCCGGCACTACCACCAGCCATCCTTCATCAACGCTTTACTGATAATCCCCAGCTCCAACTGCAACTTGTGCCCTCCTTGCAAATTAAAAACTATCAGCACCCCATTTATAAAATTTGGAAAGCCTGCAAAGAGGAATACCATCTGGCGAGCGTTGAGCGGACCACGGAAGGGCTCTGTCTTTACAAACATCAAGAAAAAGTCTTTGTTCAGACCCTAAGCCAAGTTGGGCAAAGCCTGCTGCGCAAACTGCAGGCAGGAATGGCTCTAGAGGGAATTTTTGAAGAAACGGAGATCGACTTGCAAGATCTCGAAGCCGTCCAAAGCTTTTTCTGTTGGCTCACAGCATCGGGCCTTGTGGTAGCGACGCTGCCTAGCCTTTAGAGCGCAGTAAGTGGAGATCACCGGCTTGGATCGTCAGGGCTTTGACATCATTCACCCGACTTGCCGTCTTGACTTCTAAGGTATGTTTGCCAGGCGCAAGCCGCACACGATTGACGTAGAAGGCCTGCGGGAGCAAGGTCCAACTACGGGTATCAGCCGTTTCCGTGGCAGCCGAAAAAATATTAGCTACGATCCCACCTAAGAGTCCGAAATGCTCTTGGGCCTCACGTGTGAGAACGCCTTTTGCCACTAAGCGTGCCATGCTTTTAGCAATGATGCGTCCTCGGCGATCTTCCAAACACTGGTAAGCGATAGCGTTCAAGTTCACGGCATTGCTTGCAGCGTAGTAGCGGCCATTGACGGTAAGACCGGTAAGCGTGTTCATCCAATCGATCGACTGCTTATCGATAACGGGAAAAGAAAAGCGGATGATCTGCCCGGCAATCGGGAGGAAGAAATCTTTCTCCTTCTTAGTCGTAATATGACCGGTTTCGTGAAAAATGACGACGTCACCGCCTTCAGGGATCTGCCGTATCTGCGCGTCGTATTTTTCCAGAATATTAGGGAAGCGCTTCTTGAGATCGCTCAGTATTTGGGAGCGGTTGCGTTTTTTGGCAAGCCCGTACAGCGAGGTCACGAGAACTTCAGGAACCGCACCATCAAAGAATTTCGCATACTCCGGGCTCGTATAAACCCCGAGCGCCTGATTGTAGTCGATGATCGCATCGTCCCAGTTTTGAAGAGACTCGTAAATCAGGGCGGACATAAAACGGGCAAACGCATCTTCCTTGTAGTGAAGGTACTTCGGATCGTAATTTTGAGTGATTTGGTGCAGCCTGTTATTGATGGCTTTCGCCTCGACACGAGCTTCACTGACCTGCTTGTCTTCCAAAAAGGACAAGGCTAGTTCGGTATGGATCGCAACTTTCTCAAAATCTTCACCTTCGTAATCTGCGACGCTATCATTGATCAGAAAGCTCGCAGCAGTTTTTGTAACACTGGTCGTATAAAGCTCATCGACAATCTTATCAGCCTGGACCAAGGTGGAACGCGCGAGCTTGCGATCAGACATACGGTCGAGAATCATCGCTTTCTCCATGTGGTAGAGCAAGCGATTGGTGCTGCTGTCATGCAAAGAGGATTTTTCCAACTTGTCTAAGGAGTTTTTGTACTTGCCACTGATATAGTCGTCACGCAGTTCTTTAACTTCATCTGTATAGGACGCGCAATGTGTAAGGGCGCCCAGTAGCAAGCTTAAAATGATGGCTTTCACGTTGGAGACTCTCCCGTATCAGACCGATTTTCCCACATTATTAAAGAAGAGTGATTAGAAGCCAGCCCCCGAACGTTTGAATTTCTTCTTGATGGTGTACATATCTTGGAAGAGGATTTCAGAGGTTTCCAAGTTGGTAAGTTTTACAGTGGTTTGATACTGGACAGTTTTGTACCCACCTTGAACATTTTCAATAGCTGAAAGTTCACCGGTTAGGAAAAAGTCAGCACCGATCTGCTTGCCTTTTTTCTTGGCTGAATCGGCTGCGACCATACCGCTTTCTTGGTTGTATTTGATTTCTTTAATAATCTTGTCGCGACCGGCTTTATCAATAAAGCGGATTTTGCCAGAATTGATCAACTCATTTTGCATAGCTTGGCCAATGGCTTGCGTATCGATATGCTCAGAAGTGCGGTTCTCAATCTCATCGACGATGACGACAGGTTTTTTACCACCACTCGCTTGCATGTATTCAATGAGCCAATTTTTCTCGAGTACACCTTTGATCAGGACTTCTGCAGTTTTGTTGGCATCGGTTGGGTTCCAACGATCATCGACAATTTCTTGTTCCTTCGGATTGGCATATTCGCCTTGAAAAGAATCGGTACAGGCCAGGGGTGCCAGGAACGAAGCAAGACAGAAAAATTGAAGGACTCTGAGACAACTAAGATTCTTCTTCATAATATTGACTCCTTAAAGGTGGCTACTGCAATTTTTGCGATTCTCTTATGTTATACTATCCGTAGGAAAGACAGAATAATTTAAGCACGGCAGTTTTTCTATGACCGGATTTAAGAAGCGGTTTCTTTGCTTTTTTGCCTTTTTTGCAAGCGCCCTCTCAAGCGGCGGCTTAGCCAGTATCTATTTGAATGGTATCGATATTTCGAGTGCTTTAAATCAGGATATGAAGAGTGTCGATATCCATATCGACGAGCGCGGCAATCTCTTCATAACGGCCCCCCATTACTACGTGAACGAGGCCGAATCCTTTGTGCCCCTCAGCAGCGGCCGACCCGCACGTCTTCCTCATATGCCTTTGCTGAAATTGGAACATGAGACGCCCGATCAGGCCGCAAATCCAACCGCAAATCCCAACGCTAGCCCCGCTCCCAGCGCTGAAAATCTTCCAGCTCCGCCTAGCAGCCCTGCCGTTTCAACCAAAGAACCTATGCCAAACGAGACAACAGCGACCGTACCCGGGCCCCTAGCTCCAAGCCCGGCTAGCACTCCACCCGTCTCGTCAAGCCCGGATAATTCGACACCAGTCCCAAGCCTACCGGCGCCGGCCAGCGTTGAAGCAAAAGACGCTTCAAAAGCTCCAGGTCCCTGAGGCACAATCGCAATTCGCGTTCTTCCGTGATCCCCACGCCGAAACCAAGCAGAGGTGGTCGCGCGTCATACGCCGAAGCGCAGGCGGTCAGGGGATCTCATTTTTTGTAAAGGTGCACGATGGATCTTCCGTCTTCTTTTTTAAATATTCGAAAACGCATAGCGGATGCCTGTCACCGATGCGGACGCGAACCCGCATCGGTAAAACTGATCGCAGCTAGCAAAGCTCAGACGCCAACGCGTATAGCCGAACTGCATGCCTTAGGTCAGAAATTTTTTGGCGAAAATTATGCTGTGGAACTTATAAAAAAAACAGCAGAACTTCCGTCAAGCATCGAATGGTCTTATATCGGTCAGTTGCAGTCGAATAAGATCAAACGCATCATGGGCGCTGCGCATGAAATTCAAAGTGTGGCCTCTTTGAAGCACGTGCGTCTGATCGCTCAATACGCCGAGGAACTTGCTAAAGCTCCCTATCCTATCTTTCTCGAACTGAATATTCCCAACGATACTACAAAAGCTGGACTTGCGTTCGGAGAACTGGATCGTCTGGTCGAACAGATTCTGACGCAATATCCACAACTCGCCTTGCAGGGCATTATGGCTGTGCCACCGCAACGCTTTGCCAATCATTGGGATAGCGAGGGTGAAGCTCTTTATCGAAATCTGCGGAAACTCGCAGATGGCGTCGGTGCTGGACAACTCTCGCTAGGTATGAGTGCGGACTTGGAGCACGCTATCGCTTGCGGGTCCGATATTCTCAGAATCGGTAGCGCCTTGATGGGCGCCCGCACCTGAGTGCTTGAAGCGCGCTGATCTCGCACAGAACTTGCTCCGAGCGCAGGAGCCTTTAGCCCGCGACCCGATTGAGGCCATTGAGGGCAGCGACTCTATACGCTTCGGCCATGGTGGGATAGTTGAACGTCGNNCTTAAGCATCCCCACTTTCCGACCGGTGATCTGCGATCGCGCCAGATGACGGAATGAGGCCTGCCCAACTTCATAAGGCACACGCTCGGCTGTGAGAAGCTGCTCGGTTTTGCCAATGCTGGAAATTTCAGGAGTTGTGTAGATGCCTAACGGCGCATCGATACCACCGTTTTCTCGATCGGGTTCCATGATATGCAATGCGGCATAACGGCCTTGGTCGTAAGCGGAGCTTGCAAGATTCGGAAAGCCGGTAAGATCCCCTACTGCGTATATATTCGGAACCGTGGTTTGGTAGTTGCTATTGACGACCAAGTAACCACGTTGGTTGACCGCAACGTTTAGACGCTCGAGACCAAGATTTTCGCTGTTCCCAATCCGACCGATGGAAACGAGTAAAATATCGGAGGCCACCCGTTTGCCAGACTTCAAATCCAAAATCACTTTGTCGTCTTCGTGACTGACTCTCTCGACAAATTCATTATGCCGAATGACCACCCCTTCATCACGCAAGTGATACGACAAGGCATCGACGATTTCGTCATCGAGAAAACTCATCAGCTTGGTGCGATTATTGATCAGCGTCACTTTCTTACCCAGGGCTCGAAAAATGCTCGTATACTCACAGCCGACAACGCCCGCGCCATACACTGTAACGGTACGCGGCTCATCTCTCAGTTCCAAGATGGTGTCGGAATCAAAGACGCGCGGATGGCTGAAGTTGATACCTTCCGGGTGAAAGGGCCGCGAGCCCGTGGCGAGGATCATGTATTTTGCGGTGATATCCTCGCTAAGACCAAAGCCCTTGTCGACCCGCACCGTGTTGGCATCGATCAGAAGGGCGCGCCCGTGGATCACCTCGACCTTATTCCGTGAATAGTGCGTGCTGTGCAAAGACACCTGCTTCGAGATCACATCTTTGGCGCGTGCCAGGATTTCGGAAAAGCTGATTTGAACGGCCGTCCCTGAAACCAAGGGCATGAAGAGCGGGTCGGACTTGAATGTCACGATCTGCGTCGCCATATGCCGTAGCGTCTTGGAAGGGATCGTCGCCCAATGTATGCAACTGCCCCCAATAAGAGGAAACTGTTCAATAACCGCCACACTCATCTTCAGCTTGGCCGCCTGCATTGCGGCGCCCTCGCCACCTGGCCCGCTTCCAATGACCACCACATCAAAGTTTTTCCTCTGTCCCATATCTTTCCTCTTCTGACTTGACGCTTCACTCATATTATAATTTATCTAATCCAGACAAGGGCTCATCCCTATAATGCAGTTTTTTACGTATGAATGAAAAAAATCCAAAGTTCGTTGGCAAACCAAGCTGGTTAAAGACAGCACTTCCCAGTGGAGCTGTCTATTTCAACATCAAAAAAGATTTGCGTGCGCGGCGTTTAAGCACGGTTTGTGAAGAAGCGAAGTGCCCGAATATCAGTGAGTGCTGGGCAACAAATACCGCAACTTTCATGCTACTGGGTGATACTTGCACACGCGCTTGCCGCTTCTGCCACATCAAAACGGCCGCCTTGCCACCGCATCCCGATCCTGATGAGGCCCGCAACGTTGCAGAATCGTGCCTGGGCATGAAACTCAAATACGTGGTCATGACCATGGTGAACCGTGATGACTTAGCAGACGGGGGTTCCGCGCATATCGTTGAGGTTGTAAAAAAGGTCCAAGAACTCAATCCGAATATTGTCATCGAATTGCTGATGGGCGACTTCCAAGGCGATGAGACGGCCATTGCCAAAGTTTTGGGCGCAAAGATCCAGGTCTTCGCGCATAATGTCGAAACTGTCGAACGCCTCACACCCCGTGTCCGTGATGCCCGCGCTGCCTACCGGCAATCGCTCGAAGTACTGGCCCGTGCTAAAAAACTTGCCGACTACCCGCTTTACACGAAAAGTGCGGTGATGTTGGGCTTGGGTGAAACTTATGAGGAACTTGTCCAGACACTTCGGGACTTGCGGGCCAACGACGTCGACATTGTGACCCTGGGCCAGTACATGCGTCCGACTAAAAAACATCTCAGCNNGGGTGAAGAAGCCCACGCCCTGGGTTTTCTCGGGGTCGCTTCGGCACCCCTCGTGCGGAGTTCCTACCGTGCGCATGATATCTACCGGCTCGTTTCACAGCTTAAGCAAGAAAGGTCGCATGTCGAATGACCTTAGTTTTCGAATTTAGCCAGTCTCTTGTCCGCTTTTCCAAGCAAAGTCTATTCAACATTCAAAACGCCTCGGCTCCGAATTGGCAGAGCTTTTTTGAAGCTCTGCTCATTCTTCTATGCCTTGGCCTCGGTTCACCCACGCATCTCTCCTGGCAGATCGGTGCTTCCATCACCGCAGTCGGGATCGCTACGTTGTATATGAATTTTTTCTATCGACAGTTTCTGCTGCGCTTTCTGCGTTTCCCGAGCGAGTGGAGCGATTTTCTCATTACGATCGGTCTTTGCATTATTTGCCGACATCCGATTTTTTTTGCTGCTGTTTTGGCGAGCGTCGTGCTTAGCCTCTATTTGAAAATGCGTCGCGAGCAAAGTCCTAAACTCCGTCACAATGCTGCCTACGTAAAATATGCTTTTCTCGTCAGCATGTTTTTTCCACAAGTTTGGCCGGGACCAGCCCTATCTTTTGAACGGCGTAACGAGCGAAGCTTTCCACTGCGCCGTAGCTTCCTCTTGGCGCTGGTATTGCTCGTCATGTACGCTCGTTTGGAATGGGATGATTATGCGGAATTTCGCGCGATCATTACGGGTTTAGGTGCTGTGTATCTCGTCTGGTGTTTTGGCAAACTGATGAAGACTCAAGAAGGAGGCTGAAGTGGGAAGCTTGCAGTGTTATCCCTTTCCTGATTATTTGAATATTAGTGCGTTGCTGAGCGAAGAACAAAAACTCATCATCCAATCGGTGCGAGACTTCGTCAGTAAAGATGTGCAACCGCTCATTCGCGAAGCCTATCAAAGCGAAAAATTTCCCATGAGCATCATCCCCGCTCTCGGCTCCTTAGGCTTGCTCGGAGCCAATTTGACAGGCTACGGCCTGCCAGGCATGGACGCTATTGCCTACGGCCTCGTCATGAAAGAATTGGAACGCTGTGACTCCGGTCTCCGCAGTTTCGTATCCGTGCAAGGCTCGCTNNGCTCGCTTGTCATGTACCCGATTCATGCGTTCGGTAGCGAAGAGCAGAAGAAGACCTGGTTGCCACCGCTCGCCTCAGCGGAGATGATCGGCTGCTTCGGCCTTACTGAATCCGAAGGAGGCTCCGATCCTGGTGCCATGAAAACACGTGCTGAAAAACGCGGCAACGAATGGATCCTCAACGGTTCCAAAATGTGGATCACCAATGGTCACATCGCCCAAGTTGCCATAGTCTGGGCAAAAACCGATGAGGGCATACGCGGTTTCGTCGTGCCAACCGACGTTAAAGGTTTCAAAGCTAAAAAAATGCGTGGCAAGTTATCCCTACGCGCTTCAGAAACTGCTGAGCTCTATTTCGACGATGTTCATCTCCCTAGCTCAGCCATTCTTCCGCTCTCGCAAGGTCTCAAATCGGCACTCTCCTGTCTAACCCAAGCCCGTTACGGCATCGCTTGGGGAGTGCTCGGTGCTGCCGAAGCCTGTTTTGACGAAGCCTGTCGCTTCAGTCAGGAACGTATTCTCTTTGGCAAACCCCTCGCTGCCAAACAGCTCGTGCAACGCAAACTAGCCTTGATGCTTTCGCGTATCACCCAAGGTCAACTCCTCGCCTTACGTCTCGGTCAAATTAAAAACGACAATAAACTCCATTTTGCTCATGTCAGTATGGCCAAACAAAATAATTGTGAACTTGCCTTAAATGTAGCCCGTGAGTGCCGAGATATTCTGGGCGGCAGCGGTATACTCGATGAGTACTGCAGTATGCGCCATAGCTGCAATCTCGAAACCGTCATCACCTACGAAGGTACCAACGATGTGCATCTGCTTATCGTCGGTGAACAGATTACCGGAATAGCGGCTTACTGATCTCCTTCATCATCACTCAGCCATTTAGCTGTCCTTTTGTCTTCCCAATGGAGGTAGGGACGCCTGTTCTTATCATATGGCCTTTTGATCTTAAACCTTGATTGACGCAAAACATTTAACCTTACCTGATTACTACACTTGACTCGTTTTATTCTTCGCCTTGTTTCAAATTTATAAGCGTTGTCATCTACGCTAAACGGACTAAGTTTTAACACTTCTATCGGCTGAATAGACTCATCCCAAAATTCTTTGTCGGCATCCCTATCGCTCTCCTCCGATTCATCACTATCACTCCACTCATCGCTATCACTCCACTCATCACCTACATCTGCTGCACCGGCATTTTCGTACATTGCAGCCGTCTGTTTGTCGCCATCACCAATCAAGTGATTGTAATAGGAATCGCCACAGAGAACAAAACGAGAGTGCGTTTTAGGCGTTCGCCCCCCCAGAACAGTCACCGACAAAAAACCCAATACCAAACACAATGCAAGATTGACCATTTTCATCGCGCACGTCTCCAAATTAAAGTGGGGGCTTAAATAAGATAAGAACTCTGATTGCGTCGTTAGTTATCTTCAAAAAAAAGGCGTGTCAAATCCTTTATCGCTTGCTGAAAAATGCAGCATTTATGAGAATTCAATTAGAAGAAATGGAAGTGAGTTTAACGATTCACGGTGGACATATCCGGGTAACGCATACCGGCAACTGCTCCCTTAGGTACGATAGCGTTGAGCNNTGCTGCAATATTCTCTTCGAGCCGCTTCTGCTTGGTGGTACCGGGAATCGGGACTATATCTTCGCCCTGACTCAGCACCCAGGCGATCGCAAGTTGGGCGGGTGTAATGTGCTTTTCTTCAGCCATCTGGCTGAGGCTTTGCACCATTTTTAAATTCTTGTTAAAATTTTCTTCCTGAAACCGCGGACTGCGCAAACGATAATCATTGGTTGGCAAATCTTTGAATGTNNACCCAGGGGACTGTAAGAAACAAAGCCGATACCAAGTTCGCGCACCGTCTTTAAGATTTCATCCTCAGGTTCGCGGGACCACAGCGAGTATTCGGTTTGCAATGCTGAAATCGGATGCACCTTATGCGCTCGCCGTATAGTAGCCGGTGCGGCCTCGGATAAACCTAGGTAACGCACCTTACCTTCTTGCACGAGTATCTTCATCGCTTCCACAGTTTCTTCGATCGGAGTTTTAGGATCGACCCGATGTTGGTAATAGAGATCGATCACTTCAACATTCAGACGTTTCAGTGAGTCCTCACAAGATTTTTTGACATATTCGGGGCGCCCATTGACACCCAGAAAAGCTCCGTCCTTGCCACGCACATTGCCAAATTTCGTAGCTAGCACACATTGCTCACGCTTGCCTTTCAAAGCTTTACCGACCAAGACTTCATTGGTGAACGGACCATACATGTCCGCTGTGTCCATAAAATTAACACCTAGCTCAAAACTCCGATGAATGGTCGCAATCGATTCCTGCTCACTGCCAGCACCCGAATAAAACTCCGACATTCCCATACAACCGAGACCCAGTCGCGAAACCTTAAGACCTTGCGAGCCCAATTTTACGTATTTCATTTGGAAACCTTTCTCTAGTGAAAACACTCTTTTCCATAATACTACAGGTCCCTGCTCGTCATTCCGAACCTTCGATTCCGCTCGAGGTAGGCTCCGATCAGACTCGTCATT
>PLEQ01000261.1:6456-6679 GCA_003136475.1 Deltaproteobacteria bacterium | reverse complement strand
AACGAAGTGAGGGATCGCAGTCTTAGCTCTTTTGTAGGTAGGAAGAGCTAAGACTGCGATTCCTCGCTAACGCTCGGAATGACAGGACGCATAATTTTATAAGTATTTAACGGGGCTTATAAAAGACTTCCACCCAATTAAATTTTGCTTTTTAGAAATGCCTGATCGGAGTAAAGTGCGCTTCATCTGTTCATTCGGAACGTTAGCGAGGAATCGCAGATGA
>PLEQ01000261.1:0-6444 GCA_003136475.1 Deltaproteobacteria bacterium | reverse complement strand
CTTAGCTCTTCCGACTGTTAAATTTATTCCAGAAAGAAGCCCTGTAAAATGTTCGCAATTTTATCTGTTATCACCAGCCTCCTCATTCTTAGAATCCTAACCTGGCAACTGGATTTTTGCCTACTTGCTGACGACTTTGCTTTCCTGGCCAAGACTCTGGCACCAGAGGGCTTTCCGTTTTCGGACTACGGCACTTATATTGCGCGAGTGCCCTTACAATCTTTCCTGATGTGGCTGATGTATAAAAGTGGGTTTATCAATGATCACTCCTGGTCCTTCATCTTTATTATGTTTGGCCTGCATACTCTTAGCTTCTATGGCCTTTGTCATTTTCTTATGAAAGAGTTTGCGATTCCTATTGCTGAAAAAGACAAAGAATTCCGTGTCTTTCTGTTTGCAATATTGGCGCTCTTTCCCAATCATTATGAAGTGACCTACTGGGCGACTTCACTTTCCTTTATATGCGGGGCCTTTTTCATGATGTTGGGCCTGCGTACTCACTCAAACCTTCTCCGTGGTCTTTTGCTACTGATGAGTTTTTGCGTTTCCGAAATGTACATATTTCCGGCGCTGGCCTTTCTCTGTTNNGTCTCGTGCAATGGGACCGACAGATCTTCAAAAAGGTCTTTTTAGTGTGGCTTATCAGTTTAGCGTGCTACCTCTGCCTTCGCTTGGGGCTCGGTCAAATCTACGGAACGCCACCGTCCAAGATCAGTACCGATCCTCTGCAATGGTTGATCCAATTAAGAACTTTCTTCAATCAAACCCTATTTTTGTACTTCAACAAAGTCTATTACCCCGTCTCCCTTCTCTACCTTATCGGCTTAGTCACCCTTGCAATCGCGGCTTGCTGCTACCGTTTACTTTCTCTAAACAAAGCTTTGCGCATACTGGGCCTTGTCTTGGTCAGCGGTGCGGTTTTCTTTATCCTCAATTACAATGCACCACGAGCGCTTTACGGTGCGCATTTGTTCACGTGTTCTTTACTTGCCGTTGGAATTTTCGTTCTTCGGAAACGCACTTGGCAAGTGAGTGCCGTAGCCTTGCTCTTCCTGAGCTCAGCCTTCTTCTTACAAAGTCGCATGATCTTCGAAACTAAAGATGCGAATCACAAACAGATTACTTTAAAGGTTCACGATCTCAAAACCAGCTTAGAGCTGTGTGAGGAGCCTTGTTCGATCGTACTTAAAGATCTTGAGGAGGGCCTAAAACGTGATTGGGTGCTCGATTCAGCGAATTGGCTTGATTTTGGCAATTATGTTCACCAAAAATTCCTTCCGGAAAAGAAAATCCATTTTCATCTTTGAATTTCATAAGCTCTCAATATTACATTTGAAGGATAGGGTGGCGATCTCTGATTTTATCGGTAATAGAAACTAAATGATGAATATCTTCGTTTGGAATTGGGTGACTTGCAACTTTTGGATGTTCAGGAGTTCGCCCTTCACAAAACGCTGGTTGGGTCATTGAGGTTAACACCAATAGGCTTAAACCTAGAGTCCGCGAAATAAACTGTCGATAGAAGAACATCGTATTTTTCCCGATGCGCTGTTGTTAGTGCACTTTAGCCTTTTTTTTACATTTTAACGATAGAATATAAAAATAACAAAATCTTAAATGTCTTGTTTTTTTAAATGCCTTATCTGGGGTAGGGTTATCATGGCCGATTTTGCCAGTCTATCTTAGTCGAAAGAGTTCATCGTACGCTAAGGGCCTTTGCTTTGTCTTAGTTGACCTGAAAGAAAGGGAAATCGCGCTGGGCATCAGCATGGATGGGTTATTCGGGTTACGTCGTACTCTGAATCTTTTCAATACTGATACGATCTTTGGTTTGGTAACTAATGAACCACTTCCCCGCGCCTTGTTGCGAGTTTACCTCATCCAGTAGTTTTTGAAAATCAGTGGTGTCACGTGGGTCGATTTCAAACTTTACACGTTTGGCCGACGGTACTTGGGTGAGAATGCGTGCAAACTGAGTCCTCCCATTTTCGATACGCGCAAGGTCCCCGATTTCATTACCATAGACTGTGAGCAATCTTATATTAGGGTTGGATGCACTCTCTAGAATAAACGAAGGATCGGCACCCAGCTGTCGCAAATTTGGGAATTGGGTCCAGTCTTCTTTAGTCAAACCAGTTTGCTGACCTTCCGGTGCAACACTTCTGACATCGAGATGCTCTATCGTAAAAGGAGGCACCCCTGGTTCGCCCTTTAAGGCTTTCAAACTGAAAGCGCAGTTACAAGCAAGTTTGGTTTTGGCAACATTCAATNNACCTTCTATACGTAAGAGATCAACCTGTCCGGGATTGAGATTATTGATAACTAGCTCAACTTGTTCGTCGCGAAGGTTCATCAGCCTGAGCGAACCAAACTGGTATAGACTCTTCTGGAGCAGATTTAATTTTTCAACAAGAAGTGACTTATTTTCGGAATAGAAGTCATTGCTAGAATACTGTATGCCTTATCCGATAGTTGCTCCTTGGGATCAAGAGGTAACGGGTTCGTCGGAATGCTACGTCCAGGGTTGATCACAACCGTGTAGTTGTATCCCACAGGCAACACGTCCTCAGGTGTTTTTTCAAAGTTTTCGATCATGTAATTGACAATTGGAGACCGCAAATAGCGCATGCCCATACCTTTANNGAGTGCTACACCCTGCGCTAAGAATTGTTGCACGAGCGGTAAGTTTTTGATCCAATAGTTGCACGAGTTCAGAGTCATTTTTCAGAGTTTGGATACTGATTATCTCCCAACCCTTTTCGGTCTTTCCCACTAACTGGCGCGTTGGATCCCCATGGCCTCCAAGAGAGAGAACGTCAATTTTTTGGGGCACTCGTTCTAGTACCGATTTGAGTTCTGCTATGCTGTTAATTTCCGCTACAATGACGTTGGATTCTTGCATTGCAACAAAGGGCTTAATAAAATGGGCAGGCTTGGAATAGGACCCATTGTCATCCTCAGCAGGAGTTAAAAAAAGGACGGTCTTCTGGCTATTTGGGTGTTTAAATTCATACCAGTCATTTTCGGTATCAAAGTGAAAGTAGCCTTTCATAATTGAATCTTTTTCTAATTTACTCAAAGCCTTTAAGGGATTCGCTTCCATTTTCGCAACAACATCCTCGCCTAGATCGTTTTTAAGCCGACCCAGTATTTCTGGCCCGTATGAATCTTCAAAGTGCATTGGTGGTACTTGGGTGGTTGAATCTTTAGATTTGCCAAATAAATTCGAAAGCCAATCCCAGCCAA
Source organism: Deltaproteobacteria bacterium (assembly GCA_003136475.1). Lineage (GTDB taxonomy): Bacteria > Bdellovibrionota_B > Oligoflexia > Oligoflexales > Bog-1112 > BOG-1112. The sequence goes on along the minus strand of PLEQ01000261.1, from coordinate 3,198 downwards.
AGAGCCCCAGTTGATCGTCTAACGANNTTGATTTTCAATTTTTAAATTTAATTTAGTGGCAAACGTTTGAAGGTTTTGTACGTCTTTTTCATTAGTGATCGACGCCTTAAGAAGAACGGGTGTTGGGTCCCAATCATCATCAATATAATGGCTAATCCAAGGACCTTCGCTTTCTTGCAAGCTGGAATAAATATCACCAAAATCAGCTCCTGCCAAGGCAAGCGCGACTGTCGAAGGGTTGGAAAGCAGAGCATTTTTTGTATCTGAAGAATTCGGGGATCGCTGATTGACACCCACAAAAATTAAAGGCGCAGAGCTTGTATCCATCAAAGCTTNNGATGCATGCAGGCAACGAGCATTAGTAGAAAAAATACTTTGGTGTAGAAACGCATTGCATATTTCCTTTGCTAAATGACGACGAATTTATGCTCTTCCACGGTACTTGCTAAGATCAGCGACGAGCAGCGCCAACCATCAAATTAAGGGTCAGGGTTGGTCGGCGGTGTTTAAACTCTTTGTCTGCATAAACGCTTTTATAGCTAACCCAGAAGCTCTGTCAGAAATCCCTAGTCCAGTATAGAAAACTCGTCGCGAGAAAGCAAAAATAATACCAGCGCTGGATTCAAGCTGCGAAGGTTCGGAATCCTTTGTAAATAGCCCTTGGGTTTCNNTTCGGGGGAGCCAGTATAAAATCTTCTGCCTCGGGCTCATTGTTATCCTCCGGGCGAAATTCTTCGTCTTGCATAATTGAACGGCTCCCCTCTTTAACAGATTAACGCATTTGAACTGGAAATTTAAGTCCTGCCCTCGGAAGTGCAAGGACCATCATCAAAATTGTTTGTTGCGCGCAAATGTCTAAATTAGCCCCCTGGCGTTATCGCCGCCCCCCGAATCACGAATCGAAGAAAGATTCATATTCTATGCGTTATCCCAAGCCGAATCGCGTCAACACGTCTTGCCAATTATCGCTATCTACTCTAGCATTTACATTAAACCTAAGTGGAGCCTAAGCCATGACGCACTTTTATATCGTTATAATTTACTTGGTTATTTTGCTCTCTTGTAAGCACGTTTCATCAAATCATGAGCAAACTTCATCTGCGAACACACAAGCAATTTACNNACCAAACGAGGAATTTCAAAAATCAAATCACTACAGTTTCGTGACCACCACGGATCCCAGCAACTCTGTTTTTAACACAAATGGCTTAGGTCTTATAGGTGAGGGCGTTTATAGCACAAGTTGGAACGTCCTCTTCCATTCGCGAGGCTCAGAACCACAGCTTCGACCGGTCGAAAACGAAAACAGCGAAGAAACGCGGGACCTAGTTCATGTTGAGACAGAGCAACTACNNAGAGATTTTGGCGCAAATTCAAGGATTCGACAAAGGAAAGAGTTTGCGCAAGGCAGAACAAACTCCCGCCGATTCTTTTAAGTTCGAGCAGTTAGAGAAAAGGGGTGAAGATATCATAAAGAAAAATGATAAGATTACTTACGAAAAATTCACAAGAGTGATCGATGGCAAGGAATCGCAAGTCGATGTGATGACCACTTTTCAATTTAAGAACCCCCATTCTCCAGCAAAAAAGGCTGTCATCATCTACACCGATCCATCAGGTGATTATAATGGTGCTTTTGACAAGCTCGAACCTCAATTGATAGGTGGCTTAAGTTTTAATTATGATATTTCGTTTCAACGAGCTAAAAATATGCAGGACATAACTCGTATACTAAAGGATAATGCGCCGATCGATTTTCTTGATATCGGAGGACACGGTGACGAACACAGTATGTTACTTTCCTCTACTCATACCTTTGTAGCTGCAGGGATGCGAAAACAAACATTCGAAGACTATCTGACGAAAGATGCTCAGATCTTCCTCTGTGGTTGCAGCGTTGGCGCTTATTTTTCTAAAGCAAACCTCGTCGATCAAATTGCCGTCTTAGCGCCTGGACGAACAGTTTTTGGGGCATCAGAAGTTGCGAGTGTGACCTCCTTAGTGAGAGAAGTCTCTCCCACAAGAATAGAGAGCCTGTCTCCTGACGGTTTCAAAATAACATATATCTCTCCAAAATCCCCAATGGACCTCATTTCCGATTCCGGCTTACCATTCGCTATGCCTAAGAAAGATGGGTTCGCGGACCCGGCCTATGCTTTCGATTTTGCAGAAGGTAAGTGGCGCAACGACCTTCCCCTCGACCAGCGTATCCAGTCTATGCAAAACTATGCAGAGCTTTATGGAAAAGCCGTTTTTGCAGCCTTAACTAATCTTTATAAGGAGTCTAAAGACGCTGCAGGCTAGGCANNATCTAAAGACGCTGCAGGCTATACTTTAAGAAATCCTAACTATCAATCCATAGCTGGTGCCAAAGAAATTAGTGGCTTAGATTCAGCTATTACTACACTAAGCTTTATAAATAATGAAGAAGACCCATACAGTCTTTCTAACATTGTGAACCTAGTCGAAAATTTCCCAAATACGAAAACGCTTGTCATCGAAAAGCCCCAATACATGGATCTATTGGAGCAAGCCGAATACTCCAGAGGTATATTGGAAAATTTGAAAAAAAATGCACCTACACTAGATAAAATTGCAATCACCGGCGTTCCCAAAGAAGAAGAGGCAGAATACGACAAACTAAGTTCTGTTTACAGGGAACTTGAGATCAAGCTTATCATTAATCCCCAAAGGCCATAAGTCCTGCCTCGGAAGTGCAAGGACCGTCATCAAAGTTGTTTGACCGGTCGCACGCAAATGTCTAAATTAACCTCCTGGCGTTCTCGCCGAACCTCCCTACGAATCACGAATCGAAGGAAGCTATGAATATTCTATGTGTTATTCCAAGCCGAATCGGGTCAACACGTCTTGCCAATAAGCCTCTACTACCGATTCTCGGTAAACCCATGATTCAGTGGACATACGAAAATGCTTCGTGCTGCAAGCTCTGGATCTAAGAATTTTAAAGAGTCNNGCCTGCGGGATTACCCGGATTACCAACCAAACCTGCGATGGAGTAACATTGAAAACTTGCATCTTAGCTTCTTTGATTTATTAAGCATCGGTATATAACTTCAGCCTATGCATCTCTTGAGGTTTAAAACCTATGAAAGCTGTGTGATCTAAAGTGGGGGGCGCCTACTCAAGATTGGAGTAAAAATATGATGGTATTCACATTAAGAGGGTGTCTGGTAAATA
>PLEQ01000078.1 GCA_003136475.1 Deltaproteobacteria bacterium | reverse complement strand
GCACCGGCAAGACGTATCTGGCGAAGTGCCTGGCGGGCGCGCTGGGGCGCAAATTGCTGCATTTCGACATGACGCAAATGAGCTCGCCGCACGCCGCCACCCAGCTGTTCGGCTCGCCGAAGGGTTATGTCGGATCCGATACGTTCGGCAAACTCACCGGAGGGCTCAAGGAAGTGCCGGACGCATTGGTGCTGCTCGATGAAATCGAGAAGGCGCATCCTGATGTTTTTAACATACTCCTTCAAGTGCTAGACGATGGGCGGATCACAGATAGCAAGGGGCGGACCGTTGACTTCAAAAACACAATTATTATTATGACAAGTAATATTGGTTCCCAGCTTATCCTTGACGAGGTTGAAAAAACCGGTGTTTTGTCTGAAAAAATCGTCACAGAAGTCACTCACCAACTTGCCAAGTATTTCAAACCTGAATTTTTGAATCGCGTCGATGAAACTATTGTTTTTGCCCCACTGATGGCTGAAGAAATTCGCAAAATCGCTGAGCTACAAATTGCCGAGCTTCGCGAACGCCTTAGTAAGCAGAACATTGCGCTCAGCATTAGCCCGGAAGTGCTTGCGTCGCTGGCAAAACGTGGTTTTGATCCGAAGTTCGGTGCGCGACCCTTGCGCCGATTGGTGCAAAGAGAGCTCGAATCAAAAATAGCCCACGCCTTGCTTTCCGCTCCTGTGGCACCGAGTCATTTGATGGCTCAATTAGGGGCAGGGGGGATTGAAATTAGAAATGAGAGAGTCTAAGAGGAAAGGCCTTTGAGCTTGTTGGCGAGTTGATTTTCTGACCAGAAGGGGATGCCCAAGTCTCGGGCTTTTTTTGCCTTGCTAGAGCTCGAATTGGGGTCTTCGGTCACAAGCGCGGTAATTTTAGCGGAAACAGCACCGACGACTTTGCCACCAGCGTTCTCAATCTCTTTCTGAATCTCTTCTCGGGATCGTGAAAGCGCCCCTGTGATCACAAAAGTTTGACCGCGCAGAGGAGCCGAAGCTGAAATAAGACTCTTCCGAAACGGGGAGGGCTGGACACCTACTTCAAAAAGTTTTGCAATGTCGCTTTTTTTATCCGCGAGGCCGTTGATGATTTGCTGCGCGGTTTTCTCAGCAAAACCGGGAACTGCCACAATATCCGTTAATTTTGCAGTGTAAAGGGCATCCAACGTTACAAATTTTTCCAGCAAAAGTTCCCAAGAAGCTTTTCCCATACCGTTAATACCGAGACCTGTCAGAAAGCTGACGAGGGGGAGAGTTTTGCTCTTCTGAATATTGTTGAACAGCTTTGTCGCCATTTTTTCTTTAGTAAGAGGGAGTTTGAGCAGATCTTCGACGGAGAGCCGATAAAGATCGGCCATGTGCCTCACGAGCTCCAGGGTCAGCATTTCTTGCAGGCGTTTGGCGCTTAGGTCATCGATTTCAGCTGACGCAATCCAGTTTAAAATAACTCGCAGCTGTTGTGCTGGACAGCTTTCGGTATTCTGACAAAGAAGACGCACGTCATCATAAATGAGCGGACTCTGACAGGACGGGCATTCTTTTGGAAATTCGTAGCAACCGTCTAGCTCTCTGATCACGCGCAGAAATTTCGGAATCACTTCGCCCGAGCGGATGATCTCGATGGTGTCACCCGCTTTGAGATTAAAAAGTTTTACGAACGACGCATTGTGCAGAGTGACATTGGTAATTTGCGCTCCACTAAGATGGACGGGTTCAATGACAGCGACGGGGGTGACGCTTCCAAAACGCGAGGTTAGCCATTTGAAGCGTTCGATTTTGGCTTGAGCGGTTTGACCTTGCCATTTGAAGGACATCTTATAGCGGGGGTGATGCGAGGTTGTCCCGAGCGATTCATGCAGCGAGAGGTCGTTATAACTAAAGACGACGCCGTCGATGCCAAGTTCAGAATCAGCCATAAACGACTTAGCTTTTTCAAGAAAGGCGAGGATCTTGTCCTGCGTTTGCAGCAAGTCCGTAGCAACGGTTTGGAAGTGCTGAGAGTTTAGCCAGGCAAATTTCTCTATCTCACTGTGGAAGCTTCGTTTTTCAAGATCTAGGGCACGAGCCTGCANNACGACTGCGCATGGGTTGGGAATATGACGTCAAACGCAAAGAATTGGAAATAGCGAGCGAGTTCAAAGTACTGTCGGCGGCCGAGAATACCTGCCACGATATTGCGTGGATTGGAAGGTTTTTCAAGGCCTAGACTTTCCATTTCTTTGAACAAGAGGGCGAATTGACTTTCCGAGCAGCAGAGCTCGCCACGGATTTCAAGTTCGTCAGCGGGTAGCTTCTGGAGTTTTGCCGGACAGTCGTTTACCCAACGAATCTTAGCTGTGACGTCTTCCCCGAAAAAGCCATTACCGCGTGTTTTGGCCAGAGCAAGTTGACCGCCCTTATAGACAAGGCTGAGAGCTACGCCATCGACTTTGAAGGTTCCGACCAGCTCGCGATCTTTCGCCCAGGCTAGCAGCTCGCCAAGATCATAGGTTTTGCCTAACGAGAGCATGGGGGGATTGTGCGGAACTTTTTCACCCTCAACGGCCTCCGCGCCGATCAGAGTGAGTACGGGATGATCGGGGAC
>PLEQ01000175.1 GCA_003136475.1 Deltaproteobacteria bacterium | reverse complement strand
GGTACCCGCCGCAGTGCCATTATAGTCTGTCAGTCCATTATAAATCATAAAGTAATTTTCTTGATTCCCTTCTTGACTGGCACTAGCTGAAGTGTAGGGTCTAAAAAATCCGACAAAAACATCACCAGCAAGCCCATTATTGAGAGTACCCGAATTTTTGACTGCGATATCTTTTAAGTAGAGATCGATAGCAGCCTCCCAGGGGTATACACCATAAGAGGGAATAGAATTGGGGATCGGACCGCTAGTGCCGAGCGAACTACCAGCAATAAAATAGACATCCCTGCTTTGCAAAAGGACGAGAGCTTTGGCTAAATTCTGAGTTTCCGCTAAAGCTTGGGAGTAATAGCTATAACCCGGCAATACATCGCCATCAGGCCATCCGCCAAATAGATAGGAGATACCGTTGTTGTTCGAGAAATTGTACCAAAAGAGACTGACCCATTTCGCTCCAAAAACCCAAGCTGCAAAAATCTGCGCTCGTACTTGGGACTCAGACATTTTACCTTGTGAAAGATAGCCCTGGAGAAATTGCCCAAAAGGAATCGGATACATCGAAGTATCATCAAGCCCGCGACTCGCCATTTTGCGATATTTGGCCAGTGCATTATACATGCCGGTAGGACTACCACCGGGATATTGAGTGACGCTAAAAAAATAGGTGTCATAAGTCAAAAGATCGGGCTGGGTTATTTGTATTAAATTTCTAAGCTGAACTTCATTAAGTTGCTGACTTGTTTGATTCGTATGGACGAGAACGTTTGGAAAAAGCTTATGCACCGATTGGAAATAAGAAGCCGCATCATTTAAGGCTGCTGACTGAGTCACATCTTGTTCGTCACCGTATTGAATGGAAACTAAATTGCTAAGATTGGCACTCGGCACATTTAAAAAATTCGTATCGGAGGCGAGCGAGCCAATGGGAGCATCGTATCCCCACATTTTTTGTCCGATGCCCTCTAAGATTCCTGATTTTAAGACAGGGNNAAATGAATATTATTCCATAAACTCGCATCTAAATTAGAACCAGCGAGCACCCACGCTTGCACTTGCAAACCTCTATTCAGAATAATTTGCTGGCCATGACTGACTAGCAAGTTATTTAATGGTGAGGCCATGGCTATTTCATAATGATTTAAGAGATCACTTGCACCCAGCGCCTTACTATAAACAGCAAGCTCGTCAATAAATCCAACAAAGGAATAGTCGCCTTCAACACTATTATTACTGCCTACTAGAAAGGGAGCGCCGGAGCCAGGAACCATAGGTGTGATAGCGACCCACTGCGGAAGAGCCTGCTGGCCATCGACGTAGATCATCGTTAAGGTCTGTCCGCCTGCTTGCCTTGCTACGACAGCGATATGCGACCACTTGCCATCATAAATAGTATTGGAGGGGGTCATAATTCCAGCAGAGCCCGTGAGGTAAAAATGAAGGGCACCTGTGCTTTCTAAGGCCAAGGTGTAACCTTTGGAAGCATAGGCAGGATCGAGTGAAACTATAGTCTGACGCAAAGGACCAATGGCTTGCGGTTTTATCCAGGCTTCTATCGTGAATTCGGCATTGGCTGCAAAATCAAGGCCTAAGCTTACGGCGTCTTGGGCCGCAATCGAAACATAGGCGCTAGGATCTCTGCGAAAAAGAACCGACTTTCCTAAAGCTGAAAAAGCACCCGGATATCCCCGATAGATGAAGCTAGCATTCGCACNNCTTCGCATTCACAAAAATCTTGGGAGGAGAACAGCCTGCGACTATAGTCGAAGTGCTGGTTTGTTCACCCGTTTGATTATTCGTAGTGGCACTTAAAAGCTGAGAGCTATCCTTTGCTAAGAGAGCGTTATGGGAAGACGCTTTGATGCCTTTCACCCCTTGCTTCTCTTTGCATGAACTCAAGGCCAAAAGTATCAGATTTAAAAATATAAAAGCACGCTTTGCAAGACAGAAAAAGGTCCTGTGCANNTCGTGCATGAAAAACCCCATGCGTAAACTCTCAGAGGTCTCGGATTTTATTAGGAAAACTTGAGAAAAATCCTGTTTATGGCCAAAAACACAGGACATTCTGTCTAGAAGGACGTGGCAAGGGCCAAGTTGCGAATTGAGGAGAGTAATCTATTTTGACTGGATAGAACAATGATAAGCTGTGCCACTCATCTGATCAACTACAATGGCAAAACGATAACCGTGGTTTTGCTTATGGTTTGCAGCATCAAGTTGCACAAAGGGGTGACCTTGGCAGGAGCGATATTGTGTTAGGCTATTCTCTGTATCCTGAAAACGAAACTGAAGCTTATTATCTTCTGAGGCTTCAAGCAAAAAATTCAAGTGCATCCTATCGATGTGATAGATCCGTGTTTGATCGTAGTGAATGTAATCCAGGTCACTCATATTGATACAGTTTAGTGGCCCCAAAATCTGGGAATAACTGCAAGCCTGAACCTTCAAACGTGGTTTCAGAGGGGCTATCAAATTTTTAACAGAAAAAGTGAGGCCCTCATCATTTTCCAACCAAGTTTTGTACTCAACAAATTTATGAGCAACTTTGTCAACAATCGACTCTGCAGGTTTTTCTGGCACTAAGGCACTGCCTTCCTCTCGATAAAGGCTGCAGGAATACGACGCAGGGTGAGAAGCGGTAAGCTCAATAAACAAAGTTTTACCAGTTACAGAAGCATCGATAGTGGTATAAGGATACTCCTTACAATTACAAAACATTCCTGTCTTACTGGAACTATCATGAAAGCGAACCTGAATTCCTTTTTCATCTGAGTTCTTCAACAAATTTTCCAAGGCACTTTCACTAATATTGAACGCTCTCCGTTTATTGAAATCCACAGCCTGATTCTTCGGCATGCGAACACAATTTGGCAGCGTTGCCAATTTTGGCCGATCACACACTTCAACTTGCACCGCTACCTTCTTAGGAANNACGAAGGTGGTTAATGACTACAAAATTTAAACCGGACTTACCTTGTGCAAGCATAGAAGTGGAAAAGCCCAAAAGGACTGCAAAGGATGCGAAATAGGTTAAAAAAGACCCTAGTTTTGGTTTCTTGCTTTTCATAATCGTCTCTCCTTTTAATCAGTTGGGGAAACGCTAACAGAGTCTAGAAAACTTGCCAGTAATTTTATCTTAATTGTTTCTTCATAAATTTAGAAATCTAAAAAACTTCATACATACAATGATCCACTCATTAAAATTTCACGGGCTCCTATCTTTCCAGAGGCTGAGCGCGATGGTCTCCTTATCGAAGAAGTGTGGACTCGCTGCATCGATGAAGATATATTTTCATTGCATTCAAGGCCTCACTGATTTAGTTAGTCGTTGGTGGAAGCGCCAACGACTAACGAGGCATTGTATGTACTATCGAAAATTCCTAATTTCTTCAACTCTCATGAGTCTAATATTTAGCGGGGCTTTGCTCGCTAATAACTCATTCGATTACGACCCTTGCTCCGCTATCCTTCGTGATGGTGTGCGGGATGTTCTAGCCTCAAGTAATTCAAAAACATACTCTTTAGTCAAGCACAACCAGTTTTGTTCAATCGCCAAAAAACATAGCCTAAGTAGAAACAGCTTCCATCAGTTCGCTAAACATTACTCAGAGAATGTGAAGGAGAGTCGCGGTGGAATGGACGCCGGAGCTTCTGTTGAATACGGCCCATTTTCATTCGACGGAGAGTATGGCCAATCACATGAATCATCTTCTCTAAACAGAGAAGATAGAGAAAATATTCTTATCCGTAATCAAGAACAGATTTTAGACTACTTCGAAAACAACTGCGGAGACTCTTCTTTCCAAGAGCATCTCGAAATGGAAGCACAATCCACTTCGAAAATAGCGAACCCAGCAATTGTGGATGCTTGGAAACAATGCATGGTCAAGAAACACGGTGTTTTTGTTTATGCAGAAGGAGACACATATTCTGAAAATTTCAGTATTCGTGTTGACTGGTTCAATAACGGAAATAACTTTCTTAAGGAAGTATATCTTCAATGGCATGGAAACAATATTGATACAGGATGCCCATCAGAAATAATAGAAGGGTCTGATTTTAGACAAACGCACAATATCTGCTCTGACGGAAAGTTTATTTTTTCGGGTGGAAACAGAGTAATAGCGATTCATCGCAGATCTAATGTTAAGAGCGATATGGTATATGTAACCGCAAGAGCAGACAATGGCTACTCACAAGCTTTTTCAATTGCCTTGCCAAAATTTATAGAATTAAAAAAAATCAAATCACCTTCCGTATGTGAGAGACGTCGCTTGAATGCGCTGCGTCTTCACTTGATATCTAATATTGAATTACAAGAACTACGCGACGCCAATGAAGCTCCTATAATTGTTGGCAATGATGAAATCATCGCCTGGGTAAGTTGCACATCAGTAAACGAAAGGAGTTGACTATATTAGAGTTGTCTACAAATTG
>PLEQ01000232.1 GCA_003136475.1 Deltaproteobacteria bacterium | reverse complement strand
GCGCATCCACTAAAACAAAAAATGACAAGTACGATTAAATATTTCATTTTACACCATCCTCTAGAATTTTACGTTCCGTTTCAAGATCCCGATTCAAAGCAGCGGCTTCAGTAAATTTTTCTCCATAACGGGCCTTGAGTTTGTTTATATTGGTTTGCCGGGCCTCACCGATGGTTGTTCCACTGATAAAACATAGTCGAGAAACGGCCAAACACAGTGCTTGTAATACCCTCTTCATTTTTTCTACATTTAGTTCTCGACCATAAAACAAATGCTTTTTAAGCAAATCATTGTATTCGCCAGTAGCACATACGGCAGCTAGAAGAGCTGCCTTGAGACAAAGAGTGGAATGTTTTTGAACTAGAGGCTCACTTGCTTCAGATTCAAGAGAAGATACTTCGTCATGATTAAATCCCAGAGCGTTAATTGCAACAGCACAGTACCACAATAAATCCGCACTCTCTTCAGCTATATTTACCCAATCGATATTGACATTTTTTGGACTAGCATAGGCATCAGTAAGTTCTGCCAATTCAGAACTTAATCCCAGTCCCGCATGTAGTAATCGAATCATTCGATCATCAATACGTCCTTTAATTGCTGAAAAATCATTAGATTCTGTAATTAAAACATTTTTTTCGTATTCTGTCGGATTCATTTTATCTCCTTAAAACTCAAACCTATTATTGCCCATTTTATTGCCGCCGTCAACGATTTTCAATCCAGGATGCGTTCTTGGTTTTTTGCATACTATACAGTAGTATTTATTAATTTTAGTCTTTCCAAATCGAACATAAACGCTATGGTATCCGAAACGACACTTCAATCTTTTAAAGAAAAGTACTGGAAGACCATCTTCGTAAGCTATAAGTATAAGCCCAAAGACAATTCCACCTACTAATACTGCACCCAATAAATGCTTAAGAATCTGAACTCCACTTCTGACACCATGAACTATGAACGTTAGATCCAACAGATTCTGATCCGCATTCGCATTTCTTTTGCTTAGCACCTTCTCTAACCATGCGCTCAAACTCCTCGGCAAGGTTGAAGGTATCGTCTAGTTCAATAACAGTTGGGGCAGGGGGACCATTGGAGGCCGTGACATTTAGCCATTGCATACTTTTGGTATCCCATTGCCATACCTCTTTGGGATGAGTTGCATTCATATCCCAAACAAAAAACACTTGGCCGTCTGACGGCTCACTTAGGGATATAGTTCCATCCGGATAATAATATTTATTGACTTGAGGTTGATTAGGCATGAACATTTACCATCTCCTACTATCCCAAGTTGCTTGGCAGATGGGCTCCACCACCATACAACTTTCTACATGTGGCGTAAGTAAATCTACTAATTCGGTGATACTCGTATGTACACCCTGGTTCGCGAACTTTTCATGAATAACACGGACAGTCCAAATACTGTCGTCTTGGGCCCGGATGTAGGTTTTACATCCAGGATATGTGTTTTTTAGTATTTTTCTAATTTTCTTACGCTCTTCGTCCACCGTAGTCTTATTTTCTTTCATATATCACCATTTCTGGCTTAATTCCAAAATGACGAAGTCACGACCTAAGTTGGGATTGCAGAAAGATGCACAACTAATATGATTGTATTGTAGAGCAATACCATCTCCTTTTTTGTCACGAAGACCTAGAGACATATCTTCATTGAACTGAAAATATCCACCTAGTTGACTATCCGGAGTGGTAATTCCAGCTATGGCACCTCCTCCACGCAATTCAATTGGATGAAGATCGACTTCTAGTCCCATCCCTGTAGAAAGGAACGCTCCGCCACTTCTGGTAGAATCTGGAGATCCTTCCCCGATGCCACCGAGTTTGGTTTGCCAATAAAGACCATCCCACATGAACTCTCTGTACCCTAAATCTAGATACTTAGTTTGACCCAAGAAAGTATCTGCACCTCTTAGGATGCCAAGACCATAACCAACAAAGGCTTCATCAGCGATAGCATAACTAGATAAAAATAAAAATAGAACTATGAGTTTTTTCAAGATTTTTTCTCCATTTTGTTGATAAAAAGAGCAATGGGCCTAGCAATAGCAAAAACACAGGATAAGTATATTGCAAATACGGCTAAGGTAGATCCTGTATAGGCGGAAATTCCCAATAATACCATTGATATACGAGATATAATTATAAAAAATGAATCTAAATATTCTTTTATATAACTCATTGATTTTTAACCAGTTTATTAATCTCTTCTTGTAGACGGTAAGCTTGTTGTCTGAAAAGGGAATCTAATTCTGGAGATTTACCATCTATACATTGCGTACTATATTTGATAAGCTTCTCTAAGTACCGGATCTCCTTAGACTTTGATTTTGTTTTATTTTTATGATTCTTTTTGAGACTTTTTGCCATATTTAGCAGAATACCATAAATTTCAGTTCAGTCAATGATTATTTTGGATGATATAGGCATATGGAATACCGACAATCTTATCTTATGGTATCTTATAACGGTTCTGGGGCAATTTAAATGGCAAATGACGTTAAACTCAAAATTTCAGGTGATGCCACTGAACTCTTAAATGCGGTTAAGGATGCCATATCTAAGATCGATAAGGAATCCCAAAAGCTAAAGTTAGGACCCGCTGCTCAGAAGATGGCTCCCAGCATAGAATCTATTAAAGAAGCTTCACAGACCAGTAGGGCTTTAGACCAAAAAATAAAACAAGAAAAAGCTGGATTAGAACAGATTAACAGAGACCTTGCAAAAAAAGAAGCTCAGATCGCAAGAATCACTAAGTTAGAAAAAGAAGGCTTAGAAGTAGCCAATAAGCGTTTGAAAGCAGAGAGAGATCTCCAGTCTTTACAAAATACCCAGCAAGTTCTTCAAACTAGATTACAGGAGTCTCAAAAAGCATTTGATAGGGCTAGAGGCGTGATGCCATCTAAGCCAGCTGCAACTGGTGGCGGTGGTGGTTTTGGAGAGATGTTAAGTAAGGGCGCCATGTCAGCGGTTATTGGCGGTTCTGCTGCCATGATGATTAACAAGGTCATGGAAGTCGTAGGAGAGGCGATTAGATCTCCAATAATAACCACCCAAATGCGTGGCGCAGCAATCGCTGGGACTACTGGCCAAACTCTTTCTCAAATGCAATCTGGACAATTTGTTTACGAAAGCATATTCGGGGGAGAAAGAAAAAGGGCTGGCGAAATGGCCCAAACAGAACAGGATAGAACTAAAACCTTAGATACCATAAAAGATTTTTTAGGTGTGGGCCTATTAACCGAAAGGGGTAGAGCGCTAGCCTTTAATCCAGAAAAATATAATGCCATGCAGGGGCAAGAATTTGCCCAAAATAGAAATACTGCTCTTGAAGGCCTAAAAGCACAGGATCCATTTAAGAGAGATGCTATCGAAAGACTTCAAGGAAATGCTACAGGATATTTAGGTGCCCAAAGAACATTGGGACTTAATGATAAGGACCTATTTGGATATCTACAGTCGTCCACCAATGCTGGTTTTATGCCAGAACAAGGTATGCAAGCTACAAGCAGTATTATGGGGGCCGGTGGATCTACCTCTATGGGTCGTGGTTCAGTACTGGCATTGCAAGCTCAGCGTAGCCTGAATTTGAATAACTCGACAAATGTTTTGGGCTCATTGAGCGGTACTTTGGGAAGTGCTGAAACTAGTAAGGCTGCCTTGATAGATATTTTTTCTACCGCCCAAGCCATGGGATTGGACAAATCAAAATTTGCTGCAGAAAATAGCAAATTCATACAAAATGTTGCAGAAGTAGTTAGTCAATCTGGCGTCACTTCTAGAGCAGGTGCTGCAAATATTGCAGATCAGATGGGCAATTTCGCTACTGGTGCCAATACCATGAAGGGTTTGGAAAACGCAAGATCTGCATATGAAGCTTATAAGGGTACTACCACAGAAACATCCGGCAGAACTGGAGCAATTAACGCGGCTGTAATAATGAGAAACTTTCCGGATCTTATGAAGGCTTCTGGAGGAAATCCCTTAGTCCTTCAAAGAATGATTGAGACCAGAGGCAATTTGGACGTTAATAGTCCAGAGTTTCAATCACAATTACTTGCCGCAAATAAAGGAAGAAAAACCGCATTAACAGCAGAACAATTTCAAAGTCAGATCAATAAAGCTGGAGCCCAGGCTTCTGGTTTAGTTGCACCGGGGGCACAAGGCAAACTAGATCTTCTAGGTAAAGATATTGCCAAATACGCTGGAGAACACGGCGGCTCAACTGCTGGATATAACCCTACTCTTTCTCCTACAGTGATGAGTGTATATAAAGATCTCGCCGCTAGTACATCCGCTTTTAATCCCCAAATGCAAGGTGCTAGTCCACAAAAGATGCAGCAGTTTCTTGTCGGGCAAGCCATACAAGGGATGGAAGGAATGCCAGGCACTACCAAATTAAGAAAAGATTATGAAGCTCAGACATCTAAAGAACTTGGGGCTGGAGCAGAAGGAACTGGAAGAAGCCTAGATCAGTTGGTCGGCGCAGCCGCAGGAGAAGCGGGAGTTTCATTAAAAACGCTATCTGAGATATTAGGTACAGTAGCTACAAATGCCGCCAAAGCTTCCGGCGCTTTCTCTGGCCATTCAGAAGAATTACAGAAATTTTATAATACGTACAATAAAATGAAAACGGAAAATAACCCATTGGCTGAAAAATATTACAATGAAAGAGTGATGCCAGCCCAAAGAAATTTTGAGTCCGGATATCCATTAGACAGGGGTACAGGACCGATGACTATGAATAACGGCGATCTACAGTTACAGGCTACGATTGGTAAATAACTATGTCTGACTCTAGAGCCTATACATATGATATTGGTCCAGATCCGGCTTATGGATCCGATGGCGGAATAGACGATGGTTTGGTTAATCAATCAAGTCCAGCTTGGGTGCTGACTTTTGTTAGATGGCAATACAGAGATACTTTAAGAATTAGCAATTCCATAACTAATGGTGGAGACCCAAATTCTTCTTTACTATCTCAACTAAAATCAGTAAAAGAAACTCTGGTCGTTAGAAACGATTGTATTAGCATTTCTGTTACTTCCAGTAAATCTTCTTATACCCCCAGCATGGAAGCGATATTGGTACAAACTAATGTAGATTATTTGACGGAAATAGCCCCAGGAGACTTCGTTTTTGTCAACATGTTAAATTGGGAAAGTGACGCCGAAGACGTAGCAAGCAGGGCTGACGATGGTAAGGAACCAATTAATGAAATAGATGATGGATTTAAAGGGTTTTTTAAAGTACAGTCTGTTAGAGAACGATTGGCCGTTACAAATGCCCAAACCGGTGCTGTCACTAGAGTTATTAGCATTACGGGATATGCGTTCACTGAATTTAACAACATGATTTATTTTAATCAGGCTGTGGCGCTCCAAAATCCTGGATATCTTACATTCGCAAGTCAAATTTTACAGAGGTGGGAGACACTGGCTAACTCGGAAAATCCTTTTTCTTTACGACAATTGATAATGCAGTTAGCATCAGCGTTTATAGGGGTAGGTACTCCAGACACTAATCAAAATTCCTCTCCGCTATTTCAAACTACTCCCAATGGAACTCTTTTTATGCCATTGGTAGTCGGTAATTTATTGGGTAATTCTAACGTAAAAACAGCTGCAGATATCTATAATTTCGTATTTGGTCTTCAATCATATACTAGAACGAATTCAAATCTCTCTCTTCATGAGGGATTTAATCCTTCTGGGCTATCTCAAGTAGCCGATACAATTTCAGGCAAACCAACTAGGTTTTGGTTTACCCCTGTAGATTGTACCGGTACTTCGGTACTAAAAATTGAATATTGGGATCAAGTAAAAGTATGGGACATATTAAGTCAATATGTTAATAAGCCAGTTAATGAATTTTATTCTTGTTTTAGGATAGCACCTAATGCAGATAGAGTTGTTCCCACTGTTGTTTTCAGACAAATACCATTTACTACCCCAGATTTTGTAGTAGCCAATCAATCAGCGAGTGGAGCCCCCAATACTACAGGATTTTTAACGGTTCCCAGATGGAAAATAGATCCTTCCATAGTTATAGCTCAAGATTTGGGCAGAGATGAAGCTGCTAGGGTGAATTACGTACAAATTTTTGGTAAGACTGGTCAAACTAACAGTGGCAATGATTATGCCATAGAAACCCAATTAATTAATTATGTTCAAGATGTAAATGACATACAGAGAAGTGGATTAAGGCCTATAGTAGTAAGCGGAATGTTTGATGTAGTTCCTGTTGGAGCAGCAAAAGAATCATTCAATAGTCCTTTTTGGGCCAAGATAGTCGGAGATGCCTTGATTGGTGGACACCTCAAGTTTAATGGAACACTGAACTGTGTTGGTATTGTAGATCCTATTACTGTTGGGGACAATTTAGAATATGATGGAATCGTATACCATATAGAACAAGTAACCCACAGGGGTGAAATAAATACGGAAAGTGGAAGAAAAAGCTTTAGAACTACTATAAGTGTTAGTCAAGGCCTTTCTATATTAAGCAATAGTAACCAAAATGGTGGGACAATCTATCCTGGTATGGACCATACTAATGCATATAAAGAGAGAGAAATAGATTACAGAAATAATCAAATATTGCCAGGTGTTTCTGAAAGTCAGGACATTCCTCAGCGTTCTCCAGGAATAGATCAGAAAAAACCTTTAGATAAGCCCGATACTTCTTTTCCTCAACCAGCTCAAATAAAACTTACAAAAACACCCCCAATAAAGCCTAGTAGGAAAAAATAATGACCAACTTTTTAAGGAATGGAACCGTTCTTCCCCATGGTCTTTTGGGATCTAATGTAGAAGACTTTTCTAGAGGATTTAATAGGACGTATAAAAACACACCTTTGCGCGTGGGTATGGTCGTTAACGCCTATGACGTAAACGATCCAAACAATATTTCAAAACTAACTACAGAATACGATGTTGTCGCTATCCAACAAGACGAAAATAAGGGAGTTGCGTCAAATACTTATAAAAATTGTTTAGCTTCTGAAGGTATGGGATCTATCGCTGATTATTTTGAAAAAGCTTTAAGAATTAGGACTAAATTAAATGTCAATGAAAGCTTAATGAATTTTAAAGGACAAAATGGGGCCATAGTTTTGCTTCTATGCTTAGATGCCCTGAGCGAGAAAGCAATAATTATTGGTTCTGTTACTCATCCAGACAGACAAACTAACTTAGTTAGCACAGATCCTTTTTTAGAAGGAGAATATAATGGAGTAAATATAAAGGTCAATACAGATGGAAGCACTGCGCTAACATTCAATGGAGCTACAGATAGTGAAGGAGAACCAACCGATTCTTCACAAGGAACTACCACATTTCAAATCAAGACTGATGGATCGTTTGAGTTTAACCACTCTACTATTGATATTTTGGCAGATAAGAGTGGAGCACTAACTATTACCACAAAAACTGATTGTAACATTAACGCTTCGGGTGCTGTAAATATAACTTCTAGCAATGATACCGTAATAAATGCTGGAGGTAATTGTGATATTACTGCCACTGGTAATGCCGTTGTTACTGGATCAACTATTCAACTAAATGGACAAGCCGGAATGGTCTTAACAAATATGACCGATCCAGTTGTAGATTTAATAACAGGCGTTCCTACCATAGGTGTTCCTACAGTAATGGCTGGGCAATAACATGCCAGTAGTAGGATCTGTTTTAGCAAATCTTATTCAAACGAATGTAGATTCTAGAATGGCCGCTATAGCTGGAAGACATCCGCTTGCTCAGGAAAATCCTGCATTTTATATTGAGATGTGTCAGGCAATCGGCTTAGGTATTGCCTTAGGAGCACCTACAGTAGAATTCACATCCTCTGATGTTGGTTTTACGGCAGCTCCCCCTATTCCAGGAGTGGGTGCAGGAGTCGGTATCGTTACAGATCCAACTTTTTTTATAGAAGATCTATACACAAGAACTAGAAACTATGTAATAGCCGACTTTGGTAGTACTAAACATGATCCATATCCTCCTGAGCCAGGAAATTCTGGAGAATATTTAAAAGCGTTGTGCGAAGGAATTAATGATTCTTTTTTGTCATATTATCCAACGGCATGGATTTTAACATCAGTAGATCCTTTGATTTATGCGGGGAGTGGAACCATTAATAATGGCGATTTTACGGGATTGGTAGCTCCGACTATTCAAACCCAGATAATGTCTGGTGCCCCTAACTTTCTGGGGAAATTTTGGCCAAGATTAGCTCAAGCAATTTCTGAATCATATGTTGCATTAATAGAACAGAATTCTACAGGAACTCTTACGATTACAGGTATCTGTGTAACCAGTCCGGCACAGATATGCAATCTACCAGGAGTAGGAACCGGTACTGGAACGGCGGCATAAGGTAAAATATGGGCAAAAAAAAATCAGCATATATTGGATATACAGAACAAGAAGTAGAAAGAATGGAAAGGAATTATTATTGCGTGCAATTTGGTGGAGATTTTTTGTGCGAAGACAATTTTTTTCTATTCACTAAACTAGAAGTTATTAAGGTGTACAATAATGCTTTGAAAGACCTATCTGGAATAGTAAAAGATGGTACAGAAAAGGATCGCAAATACGCCTTAGACTTAATTGCTGGAATGTCTATTCAACAAATGCGTCTTCACTAAAAAACGTATATTAAACGTAATTCACTCATTGAAAGATAATAGGTCAAAATATATCTATTTTTTTCGTGTAATCTTCCGGTCTCTTCATATAACTTGTTTATGGCAATTACGGCTTCTAATACTAAAGGGGCAAAGCAAATGCCTTGCTCGTGATTTTGCGCACACCTAAATGTTCCCCTTGAATGCTCTAAAATTTTTATTCTTGTTTCTTCTATTAATTCTTTGTCAGAGAGCCAATCAAACATTTCCAGATTACAGTCTATGTCTCCCCAAGTATCATCTTCCGATTCCATGAATCGAGCATACACTAATCTGACTAGATCTGTTTCATGTTTGGTCATCATTAGAATGGCTCACAGCGATTATACATTTCTTTTGTATATTCTGCATAGTGAGAAATAAAACAAGAATCTTCAACTACGTATGGATACATAAGACTCAGAGGACATCCATCTAGAAAAAATCCTTCGCGTTTTAACGGAAACCAAGGACGTTCGTTGTTGTCATATTCTTTACCGACAGCATAGTCATGCTTTCTACCACAATAACAATGTGTTAGTTCGTGATACAATAATGCTGTTTTCCGAATTTTAGTAAAAGTTTTCCAATAAGTTTGATCTAAATCGATTTCTCTAAAAAAATAAGAATAATTACATTCGCCAATAACCTCTGATCTCTCTATGTTCGAGAATCCTACGGTTACCGTATTGTAAAAAGTAATCCCATTTAATTTGGCCAGCTCAAGCCATTCATTAACGTATGGGATTGCTTCCTGATCCACGCCCTTATAATTGGGTACAGGTCTCACTTCCCTAAACATCATGGCACAAGACAATAATAGTCCGAGAAGAGTTCCGATTAGTATAGATCTTAAAATTCTCATGTTTCTTATATATCATAGAAATACCCTGGTCTTATCTCTGATATATCGATTATGAAGGAACTGACAATCTTATTGTAGGGGTATTTGATGCCAGGCTTACTTGATTCTTTAGGTCTTAGTTCAGCTTTAGGAAGCCTTACGGCGCCTCCAGGAGGCAGTTCCTTGTTCGGTAACCTCCCTTGGGCAGTAGTTCCCAATGCCGGTCCTACTACTGCGCCCAATTCTAATGCTCAACCTATTGTAAACAGTACATTTTTTCAATATTTGTCTCCCAAAGGGGAACTCTGGGATAAGCTAGTACCCTATAGGCTTGTTGTTATAGACACTTCCAACAATAATCAGGTAGTTGGGGGCAACCTACCTTCAAAAGTTACGGTCAACCCACTTGGCAACGGTACTTTGGCTTTTACTCCATTGAGTACGGCCTGGGAATTCTTTTTGCCTATAACTCCACAACAATTGTCTATTACAGATGCATATTCTATTAATACTTCCGCTACTTTACGTGGTATCTTAGAAGAACATTCCGGAGTTCGTTTTAAGAATATCTCTATTCAAGGAACTTTTGGCGTATGGCCCGGAAGACCTTCAACTGTTAATCCTCCAGGAACGCCCAACATACTTCAGTCCGTTTTTGGTGGTACCATAGGGGCCGCACAAAACGTTGCCACTCAATTTCAATCAATTATTAACAACGTCACTAATGGCTCTAATGCGTCTAAACCTACTACTATAAGACCAGGAGATCCCCAAGATCCCGAAAATGGTCTGGGTACTGGTTATTATCAGACTCTCATGCTAACTCAGTTTTTGGAACAATACGCTGAAGCCAAAAGAAATCCCGATAATGCCGGGTGGCGTTTGGTCTTTGATATCCCCAAACAGAATCAAAGTTTCGTAGTCACACCAGTAGGATTTACTTGGAATGAAAATGCAAATAAGCCCTTGCAAATTGACTACAACCTACAATTTAAAGCATGGCGCAGGGTTAACTTAAATGATAACCTAGTCGCCGTCCCACTTCAAGTAACGCCTCTTGGTCCTGGCGTACTCCAGAATATACTAAATATAATTCAAGCTGCACAAAATACTGCGGCTGCTGCAACCAATTTGATCGGGGCCGTTAGGTCAGATGTTGACAATATTTTAAACATCATTCGACAGACCGGAATTTTTGTAAAACAATTGGCGGGAGTAGCTTTAGCCGTTAATGATTTGCCGGCTCAATTAACCAAAGATGCTCAAAGCACTATATCAAATTTTTTATCTACTGTTAACCCAAACAATCTCTTTGGTCCAGCGGCTACTGACAATACCACGCAAACCAATTTATCTAACGTACAAGCCTTGCAACAAAAAAATGAAGGCCTTTCTTCAGCCGCAGTAGCAAATGGTCAGTTGGGACCTAATGCAATTGCATCTTCTACGTTAAACCCATCAAGTACGATATTTGCCAATCCTCTGCAGAATCCAATGCTTTTTAGCCAAGTTCCCGTAAATAGCTTAACATTAAATACTGCCCAATCAACAGCTCTTAGTAATGAATTAAATACTGTAAGCAATTTTACGGTTGCAAATTTGAAAACAATGCGTGGGGTTATTCTTACACTATGCACCCAATTAGAAACTTCTTTTGGTGCTGGTGATTCGTACTATAGCACACTTTTCAATACGCCTCCCCCTATTGCAACTGAAAATACCATGACTCTGGATCAGTACTATATCTTACAATCATTTTATGAATTAGTTGAAAGTTATGACATATTGACTGCAACCAATCAGCTTGATAACAATCAAATTTTAAATAATATGGAATATGTCAATGCTCTAGCCGCAACTTCTGGAATTGAATTTTCTATTTCTAACTCCAAAATTCAGGTTCCAGTTCCAGCAGGACTGAATATGGAACAAATTGCGCAGAGATATTTAGGAGATTCTGCTAGATGGTTGGAGATAGCTACATTAAATTTCTTACAAGAGCCATATATAGATCCGGATGGATTCCAGTATTCTTTATTATCTAATGCCGATGGCAGAAATATTGTAGTAGGCTCCGATACAGATCTTTTTATTGGCCAAACCATATATCTCTATGCAAACAACCAAAATCCAGTTGCTCGTACTATTATAAACATAGTGTCTCTGTCACAAACTAGTTTTCTTATAACGTTGGATGGACTACCAAATTTGGACACATTTACGACCGCTAATCAAGCGTATTTACAGGCCTATTTACCCGGCACTGTAAATTCCCAAAACGTAATTTGGATTCCTTCTGATCTCCAGACTACCGCAGACGACCAAATTACAATTCCTAGCAGTGTTGCCAATGTAGATTTGGTAGGATTATCCAAAGTATCTTGGTTATTGACTCCACAAGGCGATTTAGCTGTAAACAATACCGGAGACTTTCAATTGGCTGCCGGACTTCCTAATCTAATACAGGCTTTAGCCATTAAATTTGGAACACCACTTGGGAGCGATTTGTCCAATCCAAGCTTTGGATTGGGGACTAAGCCTGGAACTATGGTTTCTGACACATCTGCTTCTGATATATATAATGAAATCACGAACTTAATTACAGCTGATCCTCGTTTTTCTAATATTTCCGGATTACAAGTACTAATTACACCCCCAAGTCTAGTAATTAATTTAGGGGTGGGGCTAAGCGGCATTCAGGGAGTTTTTCCGGTATCATTCCAATTACCTACATCACAACTATAAGCCTGTGATATATAACAATTATGGTACACAAAAACCTAGAAAAATAAGATTTGGCAACCCACAATCTTATTTGTAGGAGATTTAATATAAAGTATGGCAACTTCCCCGACTCCCCCTAGCAGCAGTTTACCACAGCCACTTTCCTACCAACAGCTACTAGGTCAGGCTCTTTCTAGCTATGCGGCATCAATAGGTGTGGACGATCTTAATGTTGGTGCGCCCAACGTTGCCTTCTTTCAGCTCGTGGCCCTTATGGTGGCCAGATCTTCTGGGGATATTTTTCAGATTCTTCGTGATTACTCTCTTGATCGCGCAACTGGACCGGCTCTCCAAAATTTAGCCATTCAAGACGGTGTTACTCCTTTGGGAGCCAAAGTTGCTACCGGTTTTGTTACTGTGACCGATCTTTCTTTTCAGAAAATATTTACCGTTATCTATGCAGGCGTAAATCCACCAATTGCCGGATCAACTACTATTTATGTTAGTAATGCGTCTAACTTCCCATCTTCTGGAGCGATCTATATCGGAAGAGGGACGGTAAACGTAGAAGGCCCACTACCATACTCATCCATTACTCCTGTTGGATCTTATTACGCCATAAATCTTTCTTCGCCCACTACAAAATATCATAATATTGGCGAATCGGTAATTCTATCTCAGGGTGGAGTACGAACTATTCCAGTCAACACGATCGTCATCTCCCCAGGAATTGGCACTACAGCCACGGTACAATATTCTGTTACTCAACAGGGTGTAATTTTAGATGGAGAAACCACGGTATCTAATATCCCCATCACTGCTCAACTACCCGGTGCATCTGGAAATGTTCCAGCAGGAGCCATATCACAATTTTCTGGTAATCCTCCAGGGCTACCAAACTCTTCCGTTATTAATCCATTAGCTTTGACTACTGGTTCAGATACGGAAACAGACAATCAACTTCGTATTAGGGTTAAAAATAAACTAGCCTCTACTGGACTTGGAACCGTTACTGCCATTGAGTCTTCTTTGCAGGGCGTACAGAGTCCTAATAGTTCAGATACCATCGTAAGTACCGATATCTTAAATTCTTCTGCCAATACTATTGTATATGTTGATAATGGCGCTGGTTATGAAGCCACACATCAGGGCGTACCAATTGAAACTATAGTAAATTCAGCTTTGGGTGGAGAAAAGTTTTTTCAGCTCCAAACTGGTGGAACACAGACTTCAGTCACTAAGGCCTTACTCCAAACTGTTCAAGCAGAACCTTTTAATTTAAAGGGTGGCGAATTCCTAGCGGTTATTGTTGGCGATATAACTTATGAGCACGAATTTCAAGCATCGGATTTCCAAAATCCGGGATCTGCCACTGCATATGAAGTTTGTGCAAGTTTAAATGGAGACACTTCATTAAATTATGAAGCTGTAACTGCAGGTGGTGGAACATTTGTGGTTATTCGTCCTGAAGACGAAGTAACCAATGTTATTCAAATCACTACGCCTGCCAGCTCGCTGGTTGTAGATGCAAATACCATTTTGCAATTTCCATCACAGAAAGCCGAAACTCTAAGACTTTATAAAAATGGCGTGTTCTTAATAGAAGATGGAACTACCGCATCTATATTTACACAACCTCAAAGCTTATGGTCTCCCACAATAGCTTCCGGAGAAACTCTCAGTTTATCGGTAGACGGTACTTCTCCAATTACTTACACTCTCACAGATGCGGATTTTATTGCCGAAGGCACATACACAACCCTATCATCTTCGAACAGTCTTCAATCATGGGTTAATGTTTTAAACAATGTCGTTACTGGAATTACAGCTTCTATTGTTGGATCTACTATTGAATTGACTTCCAATTTAGGAGCCATAGACAGAGCCCAAGTAACAGTAGTCAATACCGTGGGTAATCCAACTTCTCTCATTGCAAAAGGTTTTATTAGCAATACAGACTTAAGCTCTACGGGTGCTGCTTCCGAATATATTTTGGATAGAAACACGGCGCAGATTCAATTGGCTACAGCTCTCAAGGCCGGCGACTCACTATCTGCTGGCACCCTTATTACTCAAGCAAATATTAAGGCTGGAACTGTGTCTTCTGGATCTGTTACACTAACATCGAATGCGTATATTTGGATATCTATTGACACCGATGCGATAATTATACCAACTATTGTTGGTGGATCAACACTTACAGTTTCAGTATCTGGAAATATTGTTACCTATACCAGCAATTCCTCATCTTCATTTTCAAATGTTATCCCTGGAGACTATGTCATTGTTTGGTCTACAGAGATTCCTTCTACGGATAGACTAGAAGGCAGGGTGTATGCCCAAACTGGTTCTACCTTGAGTGTAAAGGTCACTGCAGCCGAAGCCGCTGCCGTAACGCCCGTGGTAAATGCTGCTTTTATTCAGGGGTTCGTCGTTGTAAGAACTCCTAATGTACCACAAAAATTCGAAGTATTGTCGGGAACTAGCACTCTCAATGTAATCGCAGATGAGTTACAGTCTCAAACAGATGAGCTAACTTTTGCTGTTTTTGATGATACCAACATCACTGTAGTTACTAATACGGAAGCCACCACAGGTCAAATTACTGTAGTTACTGCAGATTCACAGGGAGCGCTCATAGGATTTGTTGGTGGAACCAATAGTTCTAGTCAGCCAGCTTTGATAGCCAATTATGAAACACAAGCTTCTCAGGCAGAACTTCCCCTATTCTTCCATTCTACCATCAGTTCGGACTCATTTGCTGAACCACCAGATTCTTTTTTGACCACTTTTAATTCTACTCAAACCATTTCCGGTTTTGATCCAAATGAATTAATACAGTTTTTAAATCCGTACGGCGTTGTTCCAGGAACTCTCTTGGACGATGAGCAGCCTTCTAAAGAAACTGTACAAATGTCCGCTATTTCTGGTGGTAATACTGTTAATATTTTACCAGTTTATCCAGATGTCAGGAGATTAAGGGTCAACGATCGTTTTTACGTGGCAAATCCGCTAGATTTTGGATACAATGATACTCTAGTCGCTATCGTGGATAACAATACAGTTGGTGAGACATATACAATGCCTCTATTTAGAGCTGCATTAGTGAATAGTACATATCCAGCCAATAATTTTAGTTTCAACGCTTACGATACTGCTGCTGGAACTACAGCCAGTTTTTCTGCCAATTTTTCTACGCCCACAGATTTTTTTGCAAATTATAAAGTATTGATGCAAGCAAAGTATGTGGTTAGTAGTGCAGCTTCTAATACATCGTTGCTTTATAGATCAACTCCGTTTGGTCGAAGTGGGGAGTTTATCAATGTATCGTACACGTATCCTACTTCTGCCAATCAACCAATCAATTCAGTTGTAACCGTAACTCCCAACAATAATGTTAGTATCAAGATAAGCTTGATTTCTGGAAATCCAATTTCTACGACCATTACTTCTAGCACGCAATGGAACGTAACAATTACATCGAATACTCCTGTAGCGGGCGTCGATCAAGTAACATATACTTACAATGGTACAGGCGTAGCTCCAGGACTAGGCTCCGTATCTGGTGGTTCATATGTTACTATAGCCCCATCTACTGGATTCAATATAGCCAATACCGGAACCTTTAGGGTGTCAACCGCCGTAGGATTTACTCCTACGGCTACCTCCTTTAGTGTACAAGTACCAACTGGAACCGCTGTTGCTCAATCAAATGTTGTCACCACAGTTCCTACTGGCATTCAGTTTTATACTGCTACGCCAACAACGGCTTCAGCAGTAAATACGTATGTCAATGCAAATTTGAATAAATATATAACGTCTGCCATAGTTAATGGAGATGGATCCGGAACTATCGTTCTTAGTACTTACGAAAATAGTAATTTTACTATAACATCATATTATTTATTGGACGGCATTAATTGGATTTTCAGTTCGAATGTTAGCGGAAGTCCCCAATTTACTCTTAAAAATTCTCTAACATACCCTAGCGCACCGGGATACAGTTTCTTCACAAGTGGAGAAACCGTAATGCTTATTCCAACTACTATAGATCAGGTTAAAGATTTTTGGAATATTTTAGCTGTTACCGGATTTACTACGGTCGGAACCGTAGAAGTTGTGGAACGCGGTACCAAACTTCAATTGGCCACCAATACTATTGGATCGATAGGATCTATCCAAATAATTGGCGGTAGTGGAAACGAGTACGTTGTTCCGATATTGACTTCCGGAGAATTACTCGGTAATAACGAGATGATCGTTTCTGCTAATAGTGTAGCCAGTCAAGCAGTTGCTAGCGATCAATGGTTTAGACTACAAGCAGAAACTTCTCAAAATAAAGATACTGGCATAAGCGCCAATACAAGCGTGACCGTATTAAGCAATACGCCGTCTTCTGGAAAATCTACAGTAACCTTGCTAAATCAAGAATCTGGGGAACTTTATTTTGGAAGTCCTAAGAATTTTGTAAGGGTAGAAGGAGATACATTCAGAATAGAGAAGCAGGGCTCTCTAGCTTGCTTAAGTTGGAATGGTGTTGGGACATCTCCAAATTTTAGCACGGTCGCTAATCTAAACGATTCTGGCGGATGGACCGTAAATGTCACTGTGGCCAACACCACGGCTACTTATACTGTTGCTTCTGGAAATACAAATTTTGCCGATCTTTCCATAGGGGACCTCATACACATTTCTGGTATGACCAATCCAGGGAATAATGGTGCTTTTTTTATAGAAGGTATTGGAACAAACGGACTGTCATTTTTCGTATCAAATTCAAATGCGACTACTGAGACCGGAACAGCAATTACTGCTGGTGAATTTAACTCTACTATTTCAGTATCTGAGGGAGATACTTTAATCCTATCTTCCCCATTCTCTCCTCTTAATCAGGGAACATATAGAGTTATTCGTATGTTTAATAATAGCGTTTGGTACGAAAACACAAATGTTGTTGAAGAAGAAGTAACTTGTATTGCAAACATCATTTCTACTGGATACGATTCTTCTACCGTTTTCAATGTAACCACATCTGGTGGGACTGAAACATTAAGTTGGACAGGAACAGGAACCCCACCTTCTCTTGGCGTAGCTCTTCCAGGAGATATCGTTACATTCGGATCCGGCTTTACTGGTGGCAATGTAGGCAATTTCATGGTGGTAAACTCTGGACCATCACAGCAACAAGTTGTTCAATTAATCCTACCTTCAGGAGCTACCTTTACTTCAACGGGTCCTGGAGAATATTTTGAGATTTACAATGGCGGGAATGCAAACCAATACTATATTTGGTACAACGTATTAGGCGGAAGCAATACGGATCCAGCACCAATAGGATTTACTGGTATCGAAGTAACTATAAATAGTAGCGATTCCGCTGCTACAGTTGCTTCTGCAACATATGCTGCTATTAATGGACATTTGACGGCCATGACGGCATCTTATGTAGCCCTTACCAATATAGTAACGGTTACTGCCACGGTTGCGGCCCAAACCAACATTCCAGTAGATGTTTCAATGCCTGCTGCTTTTAGTTTCATTGTTACACAATCGGGACAAAGACCTTTCTTGAGCGTGATAAATCCTTCAGCCGTAACACAATCAGGAATTTCATCGGTCACTTTTTCAATAGATCGACCACAAATACAGTTCTTCACATATGAAGCTACAGTTCCAGGAGACAAGTTGTTAGTTAATGGAACGGTTTTGGGAGCCGGAAACGCTGGAACATACAATATTCTACAAGTATTAAGCCCTACGACAATAGTGATTGCTGGTGTTATTTCTACTCAATTTAATACTAATCTGGACGGCAATTCCGTATCGTTATCTGTACAAGAAGGTAAGGCATATACTGGATATAAACAGGTGTCATATGTTTCCCTACAATCCGGAACTGCAAATTTTAACAATATAGTATTCAATACTTCTGCTCAATATGACAAAATAGATTTGTCAGCAGGAGTGGCAATGACCTCTCTAGGAAAGTTGAATTTTCCAACCACTATTGTGAATGGCATAGACAGCTATAATTACGATACTGGGTTGATTGGACAGGCTAATAGAGTAATATATGGGGATCCAAGAGATCCTGTTACCTATCCTGGTGTGAATGCTGCCGGAACAGACATCTTTATCAGAGAGCCATTACTAAAGAGAATCCAGATTGCATTGGCTATTAGGACAGCGATTGGCGTTTCATTTGCCCAAATTACTTCTCAGATTCAAAGTTCAGTGTATGCTCTGGTTCAAGCTAACCCTCTAGGTCAAAGTTTGGATCTTAGCAGCATAGTAGAAACAGTAAGGTTAATTCCTGGTATAACTAGTGTGGTCATTACAAGCCCTACTTATTCTGTTACAAACGATGAAATCGTGTTAGTAACTGGTGAAAAAGCTTTCATAGTAAATCCCGCTACAGATATTTCTGTTTCATTGATAGGCTCTTAACATGGCTGTAACAACTGAAGAGCAAGAATATATTAGACTTAGAAGCTATCTTAATCCCTATCTTAAAGGTAAGAATGTGGACGCTGTTCTAGACGCTCTTGCCACATCCTCATCCTATTTGGTGAATTCTATCCAAGCGGTTAATGACAGCCTTTATATCACTACAGCTCAAGGAAATTACTTAGATCTGCTTTTGGCAGATTATGGCATTACCAGAGACCCTAGAATTGGTTTGTCGGATGACGTATTTCGCACGATAGGAATACAGGTTAAAAATCGTAAACAGGTAAGGGATTTAATCAACAATATTTTAGATGCGGTTTTTGGTGATGAGTTTTGCAAGGCTACCAGCAATGCTCAAACTTTTGAGCCATATGCTCTCCAAAATGGAGATACCCTAATCGTCAATTTTGATGGCGCAAATACTAGTACTATCACTTTTACTTCATCCCAATTTACTTCAATAGCTGCAGCTACTGCCCAAGAAGTTGCCAACGCTATTTCTATCGGTTTAAGTAATCTAGGTGTTTCTGGGAGTGCCATAGTTAATAATGATGGTAATGGAAATTATGTGCAGTTACTTTCTAGTACTATTGGAGCATCTTCTTCAGTAACAGTTTTGGGCGGTAGATCCCAGAACGTTTTTCTATTCCCTTCTACCGTACCGTCTTCTGGTAACTTTTCTACTCAATGGACCATTTCTCTTCAACCTGGAGGTAATTTAAGGTTTACTTGGACTGGTGGGGCGAATCCTGGAATTGGCGATGTTCAGCCAATGCAATATGTAAATATTTATGGAGGAGGATTTACGTCTTCCCCAAATCAAGGCACTTTTACGGTAGTATCAGCACAAGATGGTGCAGTTGGAATTGCCTATTTTGAAATAAATAATCCTACCGGAAGCCCAGGAATTGTGGTTCAAGGAACAGATTCTGCAATATTATTTTATGTACCGATTAGGGAAACCATATTAAGTAAACAATATTATGCTGCAGTATATCAAACTCAAAAAAATATACTCCAGATATTCATGCCTGCCGTTACCCAAGTTATCAAACGTTCTAGAATAGGGTCTGCACATTTGCACGGAGTTACGGAATATCCAGTAGCACAATTCGTATTTTCGGAAGGAAGTACGTATTCTTCCACAGGACAAGCTGCATATTTTATAATGGATGATCTTGGAACTTCCTACTTATTTTATGTTTGGTTGAATGTCTTTGGTGGCAGCAATACGAATCCAGCTCCTGCGGGGTTTACCGGCATTGAAGTAACTATAAATAGTAGCGATTCTGCTGCAACTGTGGCCACTAAAGCTATGGCCGCTATAGCTGCAGCATATCCACTGCTGACTTTGTCTACTGTAGACAATGTACTTATTTTAGAAAACGTTACGGTATCCACAGAAACCGACGCTGGCCCAAGCTTACCTACTACATTAGGACCCTATATTTTTGACACTCAACAGGGATTCGTTGTCGGTGGAACAAGCACTACTTTGACAGAAGAAGTTAATGGAGAAACTAGCAGGGTAATTACGGTAGCTAGCTCAAATGGTTTTCCCAATGAGTCCGGGTTTATCGTACTTGGTTACGGAACTCAAAATCAGGAAGGTCCAATTCCATATATTGCGGTACCAAGTTCTGGAACAATTCTTATTTCTCCAGCATATTTCATACAACAAGATCATCCAATTGGAGAATCTGTCCTATTAGTAACCCAAAACAGTCCTATCGTATTGCCAACGAATGGGTCTTATTACCAACCATACTTGACGGATACTGCTTCGGGAAGAGTGTGGGCCCAAGGTCTTATTGATGATATCGTGGCGGCTGGCGTTACCGTAATTTTTACAATACTTTATCCTAATGATATAGGTTTAGGCGGATGGCAAAGTCCGTCACCTAGCGCTAATGAAATTTCTTATATTTACGGTCCTTAATATATGGCAAATCAACAAACCCTAACAGTATCAGCAGCATTATGTAGACTATACATAAACAATAAAATTTATGCTGTTACGCAGGATGTAAGTGTTACCAATGATATTGGTGCGTATTCGATATACGGTATTAATAGCCCATACGCTCAAGAAATAGCTACTGGTGGTCAGACTGTTGTCAGGGGGTCTGCTGGGGTAATTAGGACAAAGAATTCCGGTGGATTACAAGCCACAAATGCTGTCCAATTATTTTCAAATCTTGGTGCTACGAACTATACCGCACTTCGTCTAGAAGATCGTTCAACTGGCGAGACGCTTTGGAGTATACCTAAGGCGCAGATCTCTAATATTAGAGAGACTGTTTCCAAAAAGGGGCTGTATAATATTAGTTTCGATTTCATCGGACAGATTCTCTACTATCCACTAGATTTGAGCTAATCTTCCTCATCCCAAGGCTCCCCTGTTGTCCACATCATAGAATGATAAGATCCGCTTTCATCTTTTTTGAAATTATATCCATTCTTTATTTTTTTGGCGCAATCTTTGTGAAGGATTTTAGAATATCCGTCGATAGTCAACTCTTCTTTATGATTTCCCCAAAGTTTTTTCCCACATGACCAACAAAAACGAACATTTCTTATGGCCATAAAGCTTGTTTCTCTATCCATTTGTAACTAATCATTTCTGCGCTTTCATCTAGAAAGATTTCTACGATTCCGCATTGTTTCCAACACTTCTTTTTCTCTTTTAATTCTTCCACAGAATCATAGAAATCGGCTAGACCTTCGTCCATTTCGTGCTGAAAGTCTATTCCACACAAATAGTGTTTGGTTATCATAAAGTTCACTTATCTAAGTTTATATTTTCAGTATGCCCATATATATATCTTATAATTGTGATAAAATCATCATGAGGTATTTTTCTTTTCATCATATTGCATAATTTACAACAAGGTATGGAATTATCTATTTCATAATAAGATTCATTGTTTTTTCTATCAATACCATTTAAATTAATGGTAACTTTTGTAAGTCTGTTCTTTTTAATATCTATTCGTCCGCAATAATAACAATTCATTGAAGCTATATCGATATATTCCTTCTTAGATAGATGAGTTACTATGCCCCGTGCCGTGGCGCCCTTTCGATGATTTGAATATGCATCATTTTTTATTGTTTCATATTGACTGTCTCTTTTCATACATCCACAGGATTTAGTGCCACCGCTAACTAAACTACCAGATGCTACTGTGACTAAGATCCCACAATCGCACTTACATTCCCAGTGGGCAGTAGTAGCCTCTCCTTTTTTATGAGATAGCGCCAATACAACTAATTTTCCAAATCGTTTTTGCGTAAGATCGGTAAAATTCGGACGACATGAGCCGCGCAAACAACTTTTAGTGTCGCCACTAAGAAGGCTCCTTAATCTAAATCTTTTTATGGTTCCACATTCACATTTACACAACCATACAGCTTTGCCATCTTTATTTGGACTATCTTTTTTTATAACTGTTAATTTTCCAAATTTTTGATCTATTAAATTATTATGTTGTATGTGCACGATATTCTTTTTTATTTATTTAATTGACATTCTAATTTATTTTTTAAGAATTCAGGAAGTTTTGTTCTTACTAAATTAACATATTTAATGTTTTTAGGACATTTTGGGTTTTTCTTACTTAAAACATAAGATCCAGCATTATAACTGGAGGTGATTGCTATCCAATTATCTTTTCCGTAACGACGTTCTTGATATTGTAGATATAGTGCTGCATACTTGGCATTTATTTTAGGATCATTGAGCTTTTTTACATTACCTTTAAAGCCCAACATTTTTGCAGTACTTTCTTTAATTTGACACGATCCAAATGAAGGACTTCCCTTATCATGAGGAGTATAATTTAAAGTAAAACCATTGCTTTCATGGTTACAAATTGCCAAAAGAAGAGTTCCAGATACTTTTACTGCTTTAGCCGCATTTAAAATAATAGAAGCTATATCCATATTCTTAACTATATCCTGATTTTATTACGAAGTCAATCTTATATATATGAACAATATACGTGATGATTTTAAAGGATATTTTGACGGCAACGGACTATTAGCTCCTGGTCCCGTAGGACCTGGCACATTAAGTGCATCTGATAATGGCGTGATGTTTTTGAGCGAATATATAACCATACTTAAGAAATCTGGAGAGCTTACTCAAGCCGATATAGATTATTTTCATGGCCATATTGATTGTTGTATTAGTAGCCATATGCTCAATCGTGTTCCGGCAGGCCAATCTGACGGCCTAGAAGGTCCGGACGATTATTTAGGCGTACTTAATGCCTGTAGAGAGCTTGGAATAACAGATTTACCTAGAGACTTGTTATGGGGCATGATCAGATATCTAGGCTTTATGAATAATCCGGATCCTGGGAAGTTCACTGAAGATAGTTTTTTAGCCCGTCAACCCCAAATCATTGCCGCTATGGTTAACGCTTCATTTCCGTCCATGTGGAATCCCTTCCACTACTTAATGAGGCATTGGGCTTTTTTCTTTTATTTTTGTGCGGCTATTTCTATTTTCGTTAGTTGCTGGAATGATCCAACTTCAGACACGGATGGACGTAGGCT
Source organism: Deltaproteobacteria bacterium (assembly GCA_003136475.1). Taxonomy (GTDB): domain Bacteria; phylum Bdellovibrionota_B; class Oligoflexia; order Oligoflexales; family Bog-1112; genus BOG-1112. Next base: position 11,001 of record PLEQ01000232.1, on the reverse strand, counting down.
TTCTTGGCATCTCATGAACAACATGAAGAAAAACAGTGTGATGTGCTGGATTGCCAGCTATTTTTGGATGAAGAGATTGGCTAAAGACTATCCTGGAACCCTGATGCAAGGCGTTGCTGCTCTATATTATCAGCCCAATGGCAACAATCCCTATCAAAAATATTGGATTACTTAACTAAAACTTTTGTACACGGAATACTTTTTTCGGGTTCTTTGGGATTCCAACCTTCGAAACAAGTTTCTAGATAGAAAAATCCGCCGTCCCTATCTTCTCCATAATGCGCATAAGCCGATCCTCCACATCCCTGGCAAGTTCTTGGACCACTCCCACTTGGATATTTAAGGATCATCCCAGCAAAATGTATTGTAATAGCCATTTAACGTCCTTTAAACTTATCTACGTTAAGTACGCAAGCATCTAAATCGGCTTGATCCTGGGGAAATCGAATTTCTCTTTGATTTCCAACCCAAATATCTCCACAAGTTAGGAGCACCCACACGTCTTGTCCCATATGAATAATTGTGCCGAGTTGTAGAGTGTGTGCCAAAATAATAACCGAACCTTCTTCAAACATCATTTCTTAATAATTCCCTTAACTGAATTGCTATCGTAACGCTGACCTTTGGTTCTCTTGGGACAATTGTTGCACTTCCTATAATAAAAAGTTTGCCCCATCTTTGAATAAAGACTTATTTCCAATGTTCCGGTACCACAATCCCTACACTCCCATTGTTTCTTCAAGGCCTCTATATTGGAATTGGGATTTCCTAGATTTTCCTGAAGCCTCTCAGCCTCTTGGTAGTCCGTAACCATTTCTTTGATGGTTTCAAATCGGTCTACGTCTATTCTAGTTATTTGTTTGCGAAGATGAGCAAGCTCTCGTTTTAATTGCCGATTTTCCTTTATGAGGCGTTGTTCACGGGTGAATTCTTTGCTTCCACGGGTATTTTTGGCCACAACAGTCTCCTGTAGATATCCTATCATAAGATTGAAGCCAATGAAATGCTAAATACGATATAGGATAGGTGACAATCTTATTGAGTAAGGGGCTTTATCGATGGCTATTTTAACTACTTCTAACCTTTTGTCAGAACAAAGATACGATATTTCTGATGCAAGGCGCATCGAATCTGGCGTTCGTAATGATTTCGACGAGTTAGTAACTGGTATCTGGACAGGAACTAGTCAGGGATATATTGTCCGTGGTTTTGGTATAGTTACGTCTGGAGCTATCGGTTCCCCAGCAAATGGCCTACAATTACAAGTAGATCCAGGTGCTGTTTTAAATATTAATGCCAGTGTTTCCGGTACGATTTTTCAGGTTCCAGAGGGAACACCCAATCAAACCCTCAATGCGGCCACAAATACCAATATTTCAGGATCTTTTACTGCCAATAGCACCAACTACGTTGGAATCGACTATGTAAGGTTTGCAGATTCTTCAACCGACGTAACTAAATACATTTGGAACGCTGCCGCTAATGATGAAACTCCAGTAATTGCTCCAGCGGCACAAACTCTAACATTTAAAATATACATTACAACTAGTGTGTGGGCCGTAAACGTTCTTCCAATAGCTGAAGTCGTTACTGATGGAAATGGAAATGTAGTATCTATAAGCGATTGTCGCTGGATGCTCTGCAGTTTAGAGACTGGTGGATTGAACCCTAATCCCAATTTCGTGTATCCGTGGAGCGAAGGTAGGACTCAGTCTCCAGTTACAACTACTTCTAATTCAGTAGATCCATTCGTAGGTGGCGACAAACAGCTAGCATCCATGAAGGATTGGATGAATGCTATCATGTCTACCCTTCTGGAGATTAAAGGAACTCCTTTCTGGTTTAGTGGACCTACACCAACCCCTCCATCTCCTTCACTTCCTACATTATTATCTCTATACCAAGATCTTGGCAACACTGTAATTACTGGACCAGGCGAGATCTCAAATGGTATTTTGCCTAATTCAGATCCTCTTCTAGTTACTACTGGAAACATTACGTCGGGAAGTAATCAACTTACGTCTCTAGCCTCAACTGCGGGCTTATCAAACGGAGACTATATTTTTGGCACCGGTATTCCCAGCCAAACTACCATCATCAGTATTTCTGGCTCTACTATTACAATGTCTCAGACCGCTACCCTTAATGGGACTGGCATTGGAATTACTTTTTATAGTCCAAGCGTCATCACTGTTCCTGGCCAAATTAACTGGGATGATCCTATCGATATCCGTGTAGTTGGATCTGAACTTTCCTATGTACTAGCAGCCAACCCCTCATCTTCAGACATCACTCTTTCTGATGATCAAGTTGCATATATTACATTGATTCGTGATCAACCAATTATTCCAAAACTTATTTTTGTTGCAGGTTCTCCAACTGTAACTTCAGTAGGCTCTGCTAGTTGGACTCCAGGCTTACTAGCCGGTGACTACATTAAGCTTAGTTCTGATCCCATTGCTGGATATTATCAGATCTTAACTGTAGATTCAGTTTCTCAAGTAACATTGACTTCGAATGTTTCTTCTGGGGATAACACGGGAGCGGTTGGCGCACCAGCACAGTACGCCTTTGGCAGCTATCTGGCTGTTCCAACTCCTACCACAACCAGAGACATTTACATTTCTTCTAGAGCGACTGTTCCAGCTGGCGGGAATGTTTTCTGGTTATTTATGCGCGAAGATAATGGTGGCGCACCACGAGTTTACATTAGATTTTTATCTCATGAATTGGATAACGGCGAATCCGTGGAAGTTTCTGGTACTACTTCTCTTGAACTCCTCCAATACATTGGATCTCCATCTGCGGCTTCAGCTAGTCCTAAATATGTTTCCGCTTTAGATCCTGGCTCAGTACCTCAAATTACAGACATTACTATCGGTTCTGGCTCTACTATTAGTCCAAGTCAATACTTTTTGATTAATTCATCTGCTGATGCTAGACAATATATAGTCTGGTTTAAAGTCAGTGGTTCAGGAACTGCTCCTACTGTACCAAATACCAATGACGCTATTGAAGTAGACATTCTAAGCTCAGATACTGCTACAGCTGTAGCTACTAAATTAGCAAATGCTTTTAATACATTTCCTCCTTATGATTTTAGCGCTGTCGCCGGAGTAGGTACAGTAGTTGTAACCAATACTTCTGCTGGAACTAGCAACAATGCTTCTAATGGTAATGTTGGCGCCCCATTTACTATATCAACAGCACAATCTGGAACTGGTGTTGGCAATTATGTTATTAAGGATGGCGATAATTTAACTCTCGCTATTAAAGAACTTGATCAAGCTCTAGGAAATCTTTTCGCATCTCTGGATTCTCCGACCTACGATGAGGTAATTGAAATTGTTGCCTCCGGTGCTACGCCGCCATCCTCCTTAAATGGTCCAGTAGCTAACGGTACTATTATAACCATACCTCTAAATTCTAGAGAGGGCGATACTCTAGCTCAATATACTGTAGGAAAAGGAACCCTACAGGTATATTTAAATGGCCAATTCATGGACATCGAGTCCGGAGCGTATTCCGAAGTTGGTGCTACTGGGTCTCCATCCAATCAAATTCAAATCCTTACCCTTCCCGGCGGTGGTTTAGTTATAGGAGATGAAGTAGAATTCCGAATCGGTGCTGGCGGTGGCGGTGGCGGCGGTGGCGGAGAAGGACCCCCAGGTCCAGCTGGCCCAACTGGTCCACAAGGTCCTCCTGGAGCAAATAGTGCAACGGGTCCGGTTGCTATTAGTATTAAGACTGGTAATTATACTATTTTAAATACCGATTGTTTCTTGGCAGCAGATTGTACTTCTGGGCCGATTACTTTTACTTTATTTTTGTCTTCCCCAAATATTGGAAGAATCATATACTGTAAAAAAATAGACAGTACCCCCAACACTTTAACTATTATAACTTCAGGATCTGATACTATAGATGGCAATAGCTCTTTTATTCAAAGTGTGCAATATCAATCAGCTTCCTTTATAGCTAACGGATCTTCAGGCTGGTGGGTATTTTAATATGTTTGGCGTTATTTATAAAATAACCGATAAGATCAGCGGAAAATCCTATATAGGACAAACTATAAGAGATTTTGAGATTAGGTGGAAAGAGCATTGCCAAGATAAAAGACATTCAATTTATATTTATAATGCCATTAAAAAGAATGGCATAAATTCTTTTTATAAAGAGATTATTGGTATCTACAATAATATTCAGGATCTCAATAATGCAGAAGAGTATTTTATAGAATACCATAATACCTTGTCTCCTAATGGATATAATTTGCATACAGGAGGAAACAATCACGTAGTTTCCGAAGAGACAAAACGGAAGATGTCCGAATCTAAAAAAAGAGAAAAATCCTACTGGTTTGGTAAAAAACACACTTCGGAATCTAAACTTAAAATATCTATGGCTAATAAGGGCAAAAAAAGATCCTTAGAATCTAGAACGAAGCATTCAGAATCTGTAAAGGGACAAAAACACCATAGTTTTGGTAAATTCCCATCTGAAGCTTCAAAAACTATATTTAAAAATTGTAATGAAAAAAGAAAAATAAAAATATTTTGTCCTGAACTCAGTATTAGTTTTAACTCTATAGGTGACGCCTCTCGAAGATTAAAAATAAGCAAAGGTAATATTTCCTCAGTAACTAATGGAAAATACAAACAAGTAAATGGGTATACTTTCATAAAAGTGGAGAACAATTAAATGTCATATAGTCCAGTATCGTTCAATCCACAATCTACAGGAACTTCAGAAGGCCTATTAACTACTTACACCAATGCCTCTGCCATCACGGCCATTCCCCAAGCTATGGCATGTTCCGTTAATTCCTCAGGCTTAATTGTTCCGTTAGATGTATCAAATCAAGCCAGTTGGGATAATTGGGTAGGATATGCACAATTTCGTATTCCGGCCTCAGCTTTGGGCGGAGTCATCTCCAACGGTAGATTAAAATTATACACAAATACTAATTCGTATCCCTTAGGAACCCCCCTATATATTGGTATAGACGCTAATCCAACTAATATAGTTCCCTCTGTTGGAGTAAATGGGTTTCTATCTGGATATGCCGCTATTTTTATGGGCGTTTTAGTTCCTAATGAAGCTAACCCTTCCGAATTCGATATTTCTCTCTTCACCCAAATTGTTGGCGTACTATAACCCATGGTTTTAATTGATTAAAGAATGGTTAAAACTAATGAAAGCAATCTTTACTCTATAACAAGTCCTCCGAAATACTTATAAGGGAAATTTAAAATGGCCAATTACTCAACATTTAGCGCATTAGTTAATGGCGCACAGCGTAGTGTAAACCTCTCAACAGCCGGTAACATACTGGAATTAGGAGGTTCTGGCCTTCAAATGGACGGTTCTACGTCTGGCCACATCGTAATTTCCGCTTCTGCTACGACTTCCACATACTCGATTGTTTGGCCTGCGGCTCAAGCAGCTTCTTCAAGCTATACTCTTTCTAATGACGGTACCGGCGTTTTAACTTGGGTTCCTCTTTCTACTGGAGCGGTAACGTCAATATCCGTTAATTCAACGAACGGTTTTGCTGGCACGTCATCGGGCGGAACAACCCCAGCATTGACTCTTTCTACGACCATTACGGGCATTCTACAAGGTAATGGTACAGCTATTTCTGCAGCTTCTACGACTGGTTCTGGATCGGTTGTATTAGCTACATCACCAACCTTGGTTACCCCGGCTTTGGGAACTCCTACTGCGTTAGTACTCACTAACGCTACTGGTCTACCACTAACTAGTGGTGTAACTGGCGTCCTTCCTTATGCCAATGGTGGTACAAACGCTGCCTCTAAAGCTGCTGCCCAAGTCAACATGTCTCCAATGACTACTGCTGGCGACTTGACTTTTGAAAATTCGACTCCTGCTCCAGACAGATTGCCAATCGGTTCTACCGGACAAGTACTAACTGTTTCTGGTGGCCTACCTGTTTGGGCTGCTCCAGCTACTGGTGGAACGGTTACTTCTGTTTCCGTAGTATCTACAAATGGTTTCGCTGGAACCGTTGCAACTGCTACTTCCACTCCTGCTATTACTATTGAAACGACTCTTAATACACCAGTTCTAGCTGGCAATGGTACGGCCCTTATCGCAGCTACTACCACTGGTACTGGTTCCACGGTTGCTCTAAGCGCATCTCCAACTTTCACTGGAACTCTAAATGCGGCAGCTGGATCGTTCTCTAGCACCGTTAATATGAATAGCAATCAGATCAATAACGTTGCTAACGGTACGTCTTCGGGCGATGCAGTCAATCTAGGACAATTGCAAGCCGCGATTAGTGGATTAACTTGGAAAGGTCCAGCTCAGGCGTATGCCAACTCCAATGTTCCACTAACTGGCGCTGCTACCCTAACTATTGATGGTTATTCTGTTCAGAATGGCGATCTAGTAATTCTCGGCAACCAAACCACGGCTTCTCAAAATGGTGAATATGCCGTGACTGGAATTGGTACCGCTTATGTATTGACCGCTAATGGCTTACCAAATGCGGCTGGCGATGCTTGGTTAGTATTAAACGGTACAGTTTATGCTGATAGCGCATTCGTTGCAAATTCAGCAGTTCCAACGGCTACATTTACTGAGTTTGCGGGTCCTACTGCTTATACTTTTAGCGCACCGCTCGTATTAACCGGTCGCACGGTAAGCATTACTCAATCAACTACTTCTACAGATGGTTATTTGAGTTCAGTTGATTGGAATACCTTTAAAAATAAACAACCTGCGGGTAGCTATATCACTGCATTGACTGGAGACGTAACTGCCTCTGGTCCTGGTAGTTCAGCCGCCACTCTTGCTACTGTTAACTCAAACGTCGGATCTTTTGGATCTTCTACGTCGATTCCTTCTTTCACGGTAAATGCTAAGGGTTTGATTACAGCTGCCAGTGGTAATGCTGTAGTTGCTCCTGCGGGAACCCTTTCAGGAACTACCCTAAACAGCACCGTAGTAAATTCTAGCCTAACTAGCCTTGGAACTATTGCTACTGGTGTTTGGAATGGTACGGCTATCGATATCGCTCATGGTGGTACGGGACAAACTAGCGCAGCAACTGCCTTTAACGCTCTTGCTCCAGCTACTTCTACCGGCGGATTAATCTATGGTAATGGAACTAACACCTATGCAAATCTTGCTATTGGTAGTACTGGAAATGTATTAACGGTCGCGGGTGGTGTTCCTGTTTGGGCTGCTCCATCAGTAACTCCAGGTTCTATTGCCCTAACCACTAATCACATCTTGGTTGGTAATGGATCAAATGTCGCAGCTGATGTTGCTATGTCTGGCGATGTGGCGATTGTTGCTTCTGGAGCAACCACTATTCAAGCTGGTGCAGTCACTGCAGCAAAACTAGGAGCCGTAACGGATGGCATTACTACCGATCAAAACGGTTCTGGTAGTACTATTGAGGTTTTAAATGCTCCTTCGTTGAAGAGGACCTTAGTTGCTGGTCAATCATTCAGTGCTAACACCTCATATGCGGTTCGTTGGGGCATTACTGCTAATAGCGAAACGTCAACCAGAGTGTATGCTGCGGACATTACGACAAGCTCACACGACCTTATGTACGTGATAGGTATGGCCTCTTCTGGTACGGCAGTATCCGCTGGTCAAAATATTACGGTAACGACTGCGGGATCGTTTGCTCTAAGCTCTTCTGATAGCGCATTCGGTGCAACTACAGACGGATTGGCAGTTTTCTTGACTGCAAGCGGAACCTTTTCTACAACCGCTCCTTCTTCGAGTGGCCAAGCCGTTACTAGGATTGGTATCGTTCAGACTCGAAGTGCAACTGTGACTTCTAACGTTATCGATGTCTGGCCAGTATTCGTTGGCGTTGCGTAAATCTATGATATAAGGCGGATATGAGTAATTTTCAAAAACTAGTCACCGGAAAACCTACGGCTACCCAAGTCCAAGGAACGGACATTGGGTCCGGTGCCGCTACTTCCGTTCAGGTTCTAGCCGCTACTGGCAGTGGCGGAGCAGCTTTTAGGTCATTAGCTGCTAGTGATTTGCCGACTATTACTCTTACTTCCGATGTAACCGGAACGGGTAGTAGTGGATCAATATCTACCACTGTTGCTGCTATTACAGGTACTGCCGTAACTGGAACTACTGGTACCGGAAAAGTTGTTTTTCAAACATCCCCTATCATTAATGGAGCCGCAATTAATGGTTCTGGAACAACAATTCAGACATTCGCATTATTTGAAGACGTTACTGATGCGACTAAGAAACTGCAAATTAGTACAAGTGGAAGTACCACTGGGACCCAACTTACCTTATCTGCCAACCAAAGTACTTCCCAAAATTTAAATTTTCCCAATATAACTGGTACCGATACTGTAGCAGTTTTGTCTTTGGCTCAAACTCTCACAAATAAAACCATTGCTGCTGGTAGCAATACTATTACTGGGCTTACAAATACAAATCTTTCCGGTTCTGCTGCTATTACAAACGCTAACCTAAATAGCATGGCAGCAAATACCGTAAAAGGGAACAATACTGGTTCACCAGCTACACCAAGCGACTTGACGACGGCCCAAGTCCTAACAATGTTGGGAATTTTTTCAGGATCTGCCACTCTTAGCAGTGCTGCAACATCAAAAGCAATTACGTTCAGTACGGCATTTGGTAGTACGAACTATTCAGTTGTAGCAAATCTACTAAACACTACCGATACCAACCCACAATACCAATCAGTTACAATAACAGCTCAGGCCACTACAGGCTTTACGGCATCCTGGAACGTTGGAACTGCTACTGCCAACTACGTATTGCACTGGCAGGCTATTGCCAATAATTAATGAGAATTTATGAGTAGCTATAAACCATTAGACAGTAGACAGGTAATTAACAGAGCGGCACTTTCCAATATTGGATCCCCTGCAGGAGACAATTTGGCCGACATTCTATCTTTAATCAATGCCGCTCTTTCTGGTATTACCGGCAGTGCTGGATACGTTGCCAAACAAGTATCTTTGACTAGTGGGTTGGGGACTACCTCATATACAGCTACTATTAGTTCTCAACCAGACATTTCTTACGTAGTATTCGCCATGTTTGAGAATTTAGTAGATCCTAATCCTCAATTTCAAATGGCAGAAGTTACCAGTAAGACCACAACGGGATTCGTCGTTGAATGGAATTCTCCTTTAGATACAAATAATTACATAATTTCTTATATAATTGTCCCTAAACCATTTGTGGAAGGCGAAACGTCATTTGGGAACGCATCTACTAGTTCAACTACCACCTATACGTTCTCCCAAGAATCTGGTTTCGGCGTTGTTACTGGGATGCAAAACATTGTCGATTCTAATCCACAATTTCAAACTGTAGTTATTACCGCATCGTCTACAACTGCAGAGACTACTTCCGTAAATGTGCCTACTTCTAGTGTTAACTATATTCAGCCATATTTTATTGGAGCAAATTCCCAGGCTATCGTTGGAAATGGGGCCCTTACGGCCACTGCCACTTTACCCATTAATTATGGAACTACGGGTTATGGGGTAATCGCCACTATGCAAAATCTGACAGACGCTAATCCACAATTTCAACCTATTGTAATTACAGGTAAAACTGATACAACCGTTACTTTTAGTTGGAACGTGGACACTCTTTCGGGCAATTATGCCATTAATTGCTATACGGTATCCCTAACGGCATAAGCATCAATCTTATATGATATATAGAGATTAAGATGATTATTTATAGAATTACAAATAAAACAAACGGAAATCAGTACATAGGGCAAACCCTTAGGACTCTATCTGTCCGTATTAACGAACACAAATACGAATCCAGTGTTGGAACTAACTATCCATTGTACAATGCTATTCGCAAATATGGATTCAATAATTTTGTTTTTGAGAAGATAGATATCGCTAAGGACGTAAACAGCCTTAATGATTTAGAACAGTATTATATAGAATATTTTAATACCCTAAAGCCTAATGGATATAATTTGAATTTAGGCGGTGGAAACAAGTCACCATCCGAAGAAACTCGTAAAAAAATGTCAGAATCGGCTAAAAATAAGCCTGCTATGTCAAAAGAGACACTCTTAAAATTTATTTCTTCTAGAATAGGCAAGAAAAATTCAGAAAGTCACAATAAAAAAATTTCTGAAGCCCAGATTGGTGAAAAGAATCATATGTTCGGAAAAATTGGAGAAAATAATCCAAACTTTGGGCGCAAAAGTTCTAAAGAAACTTGTGAGAAAATTTCAAAATCTAAGAAGGGTAAAAAGAATCCTAATTTAGGCCTTTCTAAAAGAAAAAAGATTTTTTGTTTAAACAACAATCAAATTTACGATTCAGTAAAAATTGCTTCTCTTAACTTGCCAGTAAGTAGAAGCGGTATTGCCATGGTTGCCAGAGGCGAATTAAAACAAATGAATGGTTATCAATTTAAATATTTGTAATCAAAGGAGTTTTCTGTGGGAAGTTTTCAGTATGGGATGAATGTTTTTCAGGTAGCAACTACCGCAACAGCGGCTGGTACCACTACTTTAGTCAATACGTCAAAGCAAATTCAAACTTTTACTGGTTCATCTACACAAACAGTAGTTTTTCCAAGTGCTACTACAATGTCGGTTGGTCAATTTTTTGAAATTTATAACCAGTCCTCTGGTTCCCTTACCTTACAATTTAATGGCGGTGCAGCTTTTACTGATGCTGCTGGTACTTCTTATGGAACTCTCGTATCTAAAGGGGCGATAACGGTTAAACTCCAAACTAATGGAACCTCTTCCGGAACTTGGTCTGTTTCTACATCTGGTAATAACGGACTATCTAACCCTATGACTACTGGTGGAGACCTTATTTACGCTGGCGCTGGTGGAACCCCCACGAGATTGGCTAATGGTACTTCGGGACAAGTTCTTATAGCAAATGGTGGCACTTCGGCTGAAAGCTGGGCAACTGTACCTGGCAACACCACTGTACTTAAAGCCCCCTCCATCTCAAA
>PLEQ01000063.1 GCA_003136475.1 Deltaproteobacteria bacterium | reverse complement strand
CTCCACGGCATCCCTCCAACATGGCTTCATAGGGCGTCATCTCGTCATCTCATCACCGCCCTCTTTCGTCCGGTATGGCCCGACCACATGCACCACACACTCCGCCCTTAGGCCCTCTGGCTTTATCACCACAATCACAACCGAATAGTTTTACCATTTCGGTCTTGCCGCCTAAGTGTTTAATCACTGGCCGGAAATAAAGTGTTTCCTCTTTTCTCATTCGACTAACTCCTGTTCTCTTGATTGTGGTTCTTCTTTCTTGTGAATCCAGAAGCCCCCTACTCGACCTTCGATGACAAGTTCAATCCCTTGCGACTTGGCAAGCCGGTCGAGATACTCTGCGTAGCGCGACGTGCAAACTCCCCAAGGGGCTTCGTGGTCGTCCTCAAAGAACATTCCCTCCTTAGCCAGCCATTCAAGTTCAAAGAACCGCTCTCTTAGTTTTGCGAAGGCGACAATCGCTTTCTGTGCTTCATCACGATAAGGGGGAACTTCGTCGTCATCGTTATAGAACTTTACTGAGTTGAGAATAACGAGCGCCCTGTTGATTGCATCCATCATTTCCGTGGTTTGTGGTTCTTTGGTCATTTTCCACCTTTCCATAAGTAACCCGAAGATCGTATCGCAAGCTTTCTGAGAAACTCGATGACATTGCTCTTGCATTTCAGGAGATAAATCACTCATGAAGTTTCCCTCTCTTCCCATTTCTGTAATTTCTTAATCATCTTTTCAAGAGTTCCGATAGCGTGAGAATAATCAGACCAATATTCTTCCGAGTTTACTGAGATGACGCACCACCCATCACCTTCATCTCTGATGCCGAAAATGTCTTTTCCAGCGGTTTGTGTCATGTTCTCACCTTTACGATTTTGACTTTCACAGCATGGTGCCCAGTCTGCAATTCTGTTGTACGAGCCTCGCTTCGCTTGGCGAAAAGAGACAGACCCCTATAGTCCGGCGCGAGATAATAAAACTCCCCATTATGATCTAAGAGCGCCCAGTACGTTTTTGGCTTCTTACGTTTCGCGGTTTCAGTTTTCATGGGTTTTTCTCATGCCATCTTTTGACAGCATCCTCCTGAGTTTTACCGTGAGATTCTGCAGCGCACTTCTTGCACCTAACTTTTGCCATCGTCACATCATCGTCGCCATCGAGATACTGAACGATTTGAGCAAAGCCACCACACAGGCAGGGCATCATCCAGCTTCTCGGATTGGTCGCCGTTTGTGTCATGGTGCCTCCAAATAATGCAGAGCTTCGTTGATATATTTTCCGGTGTGGTGGTCGGTATTGTGCTGAAGGGCAATCTTGAGCCAGTGGGTTGCTCGCTCTATCTTTTCTTCGGGTGTGTACACCGGATCGGGAAGCATTTCAGACAAAGTAACTTTCCCTTTTTCGAGTGGGTCCGCGGTTACTGGTTTATCGTTTGGCATTGGCTTTCCTTTTCAGCTTGGCTTGATAGTTGTATTGGGCCAGTGTGCGTGGCCCCAAGATGGAAACGATGGTGTTGCGTGACCTGCCTGAAAGCGTTTCGAGGCATTTGATTGTGTACCGGCTGGACGGAAGCGCCCATTTATCTTGAATAGCCATCACCATTTCTATGCTTTCGGCCTTACGTTTATCGCCGGATATTTTAGCGCCGATTTTCGCTGCACCGTTCACTCGCGCCGCTTTCCAGACTTGCACAGCATTGGAGGTTGATTGTCCGGGTCTCCATTCCCAACCNNATCCTAGAAATTCCTTGAACCGTTCCTCATTCGCCGCAAAACAAGCAACGCTTGATGCGTAATACGTGTCGCTTACCTTTCGGGTAGTTGGTCGAAACATTGTTTGTTCGTCACCGGGCCTGAAAACAGGCGCGGTTATCAACTCCGGTTTAGTGTGAAGGGTCGCAATCTGTTGCGCCTCCGTCCGGTAGGTGTAGTCAGATACAAACAATTTAAAGGGCATTTTCGGCCTGTTTTGGGTTTTGTTGGTGACAACCTAAAACGTTGTTGACAAGTTGTCAAGAACGGATTACAAAGGGCGCAACGAAACACTAACCCCAAAAACTGAGCATGATTAACTTTTTCATCATCGAAGCCGCATTGCAAGAATTGAAGCGTGAGCGCGATCATATTCAAAATATGATTGACCGCCTCAGTGCGGTTATCAAAAAACAGGAAGAAGCCGAAGCTAAGTCTTTGCTGCCAATGCAAGATGAGGTTTTGGCTGTGATAGAAGCCGCAGAGAAGACCAACCACTAACCCCAGATTCCTAATAATAGAAAACCGTCTTGGCTTCCTTATCGGTGAAATGGTACCAGCAACAGTTGTCCATGCCCGATGTGCCGTTCTCCATCCATGACACTCGCCCCACAGACACGACCTTGTCGCAGAACGGCAAGTATGGCTTCGCCTGCCCCGTAAACATCCAGTCACTATCGAAAAGCAGCCAGGCGGGCGCGTGCGCGGAAAACNNGCAGCACGGACCTCTCCCAAGGGGGGTTCGTTATGATCTGCTCGGCCGCAGGCAGGCAATTACCGAAGAACAAGACGTCATGCACAGCAATCCCTTCGGCTTGTGGTTCTATATCGCATGCGTAGGTGCAGGTAAGGCCATGCTTGGCTAGGTGACGTATTAGACGCCCGTCGCCCGCGCACGGCTCTATAAACGTGCCTGTGACATGTCTCAGGAGGGGAATGACGGCTTCGTAGGGTGTCGGGTAATAGTCGCGTGGATTGCGTTCAAAGTTAGAATTCTTGCCCAAGTCCTAAAGCTCCCCCACCAATTGTTGCGCGCGCTCCTTGAGGGCATTGAGGGCTTCGACCTTGATGTTCAGCTTGTCGGAAAGTTTGTCGATCTGGGGTCGGAGGACTTTGATTGCTGCCACGATCTGCTCGATGGTCTCAAGCTCGGCTGGCTCCGCTTCCGCGCGCAGTCCAGGCAATGGCACTTGAACTCCCCCGTCGGTTTCAGGGGCTTTTTCTTCTTCGACATTTGTCCTCCTTAGGAAAGCAGGGATCTCTAGCTTATCATCGGGCATGGGCGAGAGTCCAAATACTTCCATGGTCTGTGCATCGGTCATGGCGTTCTCCTAAAGAATGCAGCGGCGTGTGTGTTTCGTTACCTTCGGTGGACGTTCGTGAGGCCCATTCGAAACCGCTGCACCACCCTCTACGGGATTGGTTTATTCTTCTTCGTCGGTCATGCCGATGGCTGACTTATAGAGAGTCAGTAATTCGGCCTGTTCCTTACGCTTTTCCGGTTCCATCTTGCGCTCGGCGATGATCTTGCGGATGGTCTTATTATCGTAACCGACAGCCTTTGCATCGGCGTAAACTTCACGCTTTTCCTGCAACTGCTGATCGATCTTCGCTTGGACCTTCTCGAGTTGGTTTATGAAACCTAGTATTTTGGTCCCATCTACTGGGTTGTCGCTCGAATTGTCGCCGATGCCACGGACAATTTTTGTTTCTTTCTTCGCCATTACTGCTATCCTTTGGGTTAATACCGACGGGATTGTCGGCAGGTTAATCATCCTTAGTTCCTTTCGAGTTGGGCTGGTCCGGGTAAACGCAACATGTCGGCGACCTGCTGCTCAAGGTCACGATTGCCCATACCCGGTAAAAGGAACGTCGTGATGAAGTGAATGGCAGAGTCCAATAATTGCTGGAAGGCGATGTTATCCATGCGCCCGAAGGCTATGCTATCGGGAATGAAGCGGGTGGTGCCATCGTAGCACCGGACCTCTATAACGTGTCCTATGGCGATTAAAACGGCGGCGCGCAGGCTGTCCTCGGTGGGGAACTGGCGGGGTTCTAGCTGGTGGACCCACATCAGCTTGATCAGCGCAAAGAACAAACGATGCTGCCGGATATTTCGCGGGATCGATACCTTGACCTTGACGATGGTCCGCTCCGGTATTTGGCGCATGGCGTTGATCGAGTCCTCATCGACCGGATGCAATGCGTCTTCCAGCTTTTCCAGAAGTATCTCGGCCATTAGACTATGATCTCCACGTCTATCTTGCCGATCTTGATATAAAGCCCGCACAGGCTGGCGACGTTTGTATTATTGCTCAGATAATTGCTGACCAAGTGCGCGGCTTTGATAACCTTNNACCTCGCGGATTACCCTCGGTGTCGTGCATTGGCAGCTTCATGGTCTAAGCTCCGCCGCAAAGGCTATGAACGCTACAAAAGAGAAAAAGCAGAACCATGCCGTGGATACCTTTTTGATCGGCAATATCCCAAGCACGGCTATCAGGAAAAAGAATTGCCAGTAGGTCATAGGTGCCCCGCTAGGCCGCAGTGACCTTGGCCTTCCATGTCTTCTTCAGCTGGCAGCATTTCACACACCTTTGCATTCCCCCTAACCTCTCCTGTGTATTGAGGGATGATGTCGCCCTTCTTTATGGGTTTTTTGTCCCATCGCCACGCCATGCAAGCTGATCCGATGCATCTGGTTGTGTAAATGTTCATCGCTATTAACCCAATCTTCTCGACTTGGGCCATTTCACCTGCTCCATATGGGCAGCGTTTTATTTTTGCTTCGTCCTCGGTCATTTTTGAAGTATCCCCCCAGTTAAAATANNAATTGACGTGGACCATCAGCAAGCATTCCATCTGCAAAGCCAGAACTGCAGCAGAATATGAGGTACAAGCACCCTTCCATCATCCTGCCCTCAGCATGCGGCTCGGGTCTTCAGCGAAGAACCCGCACTCGCGCAGCTTGGCTTTCTTCTGCTCCATGAGCTTGAAAGCGTTGTCCGTGAATTGCAGCATCGCCGTGATGAACGGCACGTTACGCGGGCTCTCGATGATGATGGGCTTGATAAGCGGATTGTAGAGCATAGTAAAACAGCGATTGCGCTCCGTGACGTAAAGCGTTGCCTGCGTCTGCGAGCGGTGATCCTGTTCGAGTTTTCCAGACAGGTAATACTGCACCATGATGTGCGGGAGGCCGGTCTTAATCTCAAGCACTGCATCATCGCCCACAAGAAAATCCGGGGAGCAGCCCAACCGACCATCATCCGTTGTTACAAAGCCAACGCGCTTTAATTCGACGCCGTGCAGCATGGCGAAGTAGTCCGCCGCCTCTTGCTCATATTCATGGCCCCGGTCTGTGTGCGCATTACCGTCGAAGGTATCCGCACTCTCGCCGGTGATCTGCTCGGCAAGCAGCTTGTTCAGGTATTTATCGACCTGCGTCGATTCCTTGCCGGTCGGCGAGATAATGCAGTCCATGTTCGACGCGGTGATCCGGCCAAGGCGCAGGGATTTCCATTCGGGTGTGCTCTGTTGAACGTCATGGATTTTCATACCGTCACCTTTTTCTTCGCCGCTTTCTCCATGTCGCTCACGGCGCGTTCGGCGGCGCTGTATTTCTTCGCCAGAATGTCGGTCAGCTTTTCGACCTTGGCCCATGTGAGGAAATTCGGCAGCGCCTTGTCGCTGATGGCGCGGAGACGAATATCAAGCGCGGAGGCTTGCTCGACAGTTATGGCATCCGAATCCTGATTGCCGTCCCGGTCATCACCATCGCCTGTGCTAAGATTTAGGATGGCGCATAGCGCGATACGGCGACAATATTTGATCGATGATGCGATGGCATGGGGCCCGGTTTTGTTCACCGTTCCCGCGATACCGGCTTTATCAAGCGGCAACGTCAACTCGGTTTCTTCCTGATGGCCGTTCTTGTGCAGAAGGATTGCGGCCACCGTCACGGTGTTTTCGTCTTGCCGACGAACTGGCGTCATGCTGGAAAACCCAAATTGCTCAAGGATAGGATCGACCTCGCGGTTGATGTCCTCAAGTTTTGAGTACTTGGATTTCGTTTGGGAATTCAGATGCTTGTTCTCGACCTTTTTCAAATGCGGCTTCATGCGCACGAAGTCCTCAGCGAACGCCTGTTTCGCTTGGCGGTTCAAAATATCCTGCTGCATGCCCACAAGGGCTTTCAACTTGTCCACATCCATCGCAGGGTCTTTGGCGAGATCAAGGATCGCTGACATTTCGTTTTTCGGTTCCTGCACCGTTGGCAATTTTACATCATCGTTCATGGCTTCTCTCCAATCT
>PLEQ01000435.1 GCA_003136475.1 Deltaproteobacteria bacterium | reverse complement strand
GAAGAATTCAAGAGGGGCCACAAGCAGAATCTCGCAGATTTGACATTGGCCCATGATACTCATGGAACAGCCTTTGAAATCGATGACCTTTTCTCGATGCGCTCGAAGACCAACAAGCAGTTGGACCTCGCCAAGGATCGTCGATCATTCTCTGTTAAGGATTCAACTATCAAGAAAACCGCAGCTTTCGCGCAGAAATACCAGTCCATCGTCAACTTCGTCGAGCAAGAAGATGCAAAATCCGAAGTCATTTCCTTGGTTAACACCCCAGGATTCTTCCTTCTGATGGGCGCAGACTACCTGACTAATGGCGCCTTTGCTGGTGGATTTTCAACTCTGCCAAACAAAGACATCCTGAAAAAAATCAGCGGTCGTCGTTTTACCAACATCAAAGAACAGACAAAAGCTCTGGCTCGAAGAAATAGAACTGAAATCGAAGCCACTAAACTCAGAAAGTGCATCGTCGACTAATAAGGACCCAAGGTTCTAATGAAATACTGTGACACCTTTTGCGGCCTAGGCGGTTTTAGCCTGGGCCCNNATCCCCAACGCAGAATGCGTTTGGGCAGTAGATTTTGACAAGAACGTCAGTGATACATTCAAAGAAAACTTCGGAATAGCGTGCCTGGGCAATATACGCGAGGCAAAGACCGAAAGCATACCAGATCACGATATCATCTTTGGCGGATTTCCCTGTCAGCCCTTCTCTCGCAACGGCAAGTGGTTCAATAAGAACGACAAGACTATTGGCGATGCAGAGGATCGAGACAATTTGTTCCTAGAACTTGTACGGATTCTTAAAGACAAACAACCAAAATATTTTGTATTCGAGAACGTCAAGGGCCTTCTGTCCATGAGGAACAAGGATGGCACGCTTTGTTTTAGAACGATCATTGAGAACCTGCGCGCGTGCGGCGAGCATGGTTACACGGTTTACCCCAAAGTTTTAGATGCAGCCGATTACGGCGTGCCACAGCAACGCGTCCGCATCTTCTTGGTTGGTATCCGTAACGACCTCAAACAAGACTTCGCATGGCCGTCGAAAATACCTAAGACGACCTCAATCGAAGNNTCGAACATTTGGAAGAATAGAAAAATCAAGGGCGGTGGCCCAGATGAAGGCCCAGGTAAGAAAAACCATCCGTTCGAAATCGGTCATTCAAGGCATGAAGTCATCAGATACCTTTACGACGAAGCTATCAAGCCTACGACCAAGACGCATAAGATCGAATCCTTGGCAATTCTGTATGGTGACACTCCTAGCGGACTCCCAAGGCAGCAGGACAAGATTTATTCTATCAAGGGTATAGCGCCAACCATCGCAACGTTTTCGACTCCTGTGGTTGATTCTGCGCAGGGCATAAGGCAACTGACGCCAAGAGAGTGCGCACGTTTGCAGGGCTTTCCAGAGTCATATAAATTTCCAAAAAAAGATGCAGCGGCCTACAAGCAGATTGGAAATGCGGTTTGCGTTCCGGTCGTTGCGGCCATACTAAGAGAGCTTTTAAAATGAATGTAAGAATGGTTTCTTGTAGTGTAGGTGTTATGGAGTTCGCGGCTCTTACCTCTCAGGATTTGATCGCATCGACTGCGCGAGTGTCGAATCCTGCCAATCAAATGAACATGGAGACTGCACCAAAACTGATTGCGTACCTCATAAAGAATAAACACTGGAGCCCATTTGAAATGGCTCATATGACGGTGGAAATCAAGACCTCGCGCGCCATTGCACAGCAAATCCTTCGTCATAGATCGTTTAGTTTTCAGGAGTTCTCTCAGCGGTATGCGACTGCCACGAATTTCATCACGTATCCCGCACGTCGCCAGGACAATAAGAACCGTCAGAATTCTATTGACGATATGTCTGAGGACGATAAGAAATGGTTTCTCTACGCCCAAGACGATATTCAGCAAAGGTGTAGCTTCGTTTATCAGGAGGCCCTTAGTCGCGGCATCGCCAAAGAACAGGCTAGATTTCTTCTGCCTTTGTCGACCGAAACTACGCTCTATATGTGCGGGTCCGCGCGCTCTTGGATTCACTATCTAGAATTGCGCTGTGCAAACGGCACTCAGAAGGAACACAAGGACATTGCCGACGAAATTAAAGCGATTTTTAGCGTGGAGTTTCCAGATGTTGCAGAGGCTCTTGGCTGGCAATCTTCATAACATGCCACAGATTAAAGGCGCGGGGATAGCCGCTTACCAGAGATATTATAAAAATTACAGAATTGGTGCCGAAAGGCGTGGCCTGGAACTTGCCCTGTCTCTGGACTCATTTATTGCCATTGCTATAATGGATTGTTTTTACTGCGGTTCTCCTCCTAGGACATGCAATCCGTTTGCAAATATTAAAAGGTATTCAGCGTGGGCCACTGATCGCCAATGGGTAAAATTCAATGGTATCGACAGAGTGGATAATCTGACTGGATACACTGCCGAGAATTCGATTGCGTGTTGTACCGTATGCAATTCCATGAAAAGCGCGCTATCTAAGAATGAGTTTCTGATTCACATCAAGAGAATAACCGAGTTTCAAGGGCTAAAATGAAAATCATTTTTTTAGATTTCGATGGGGTGATCGCCCCTCANNCCGCGAGCGCGTGCGCGAACGTCCAGTCAATCCTCACCAAAGATCCAAATGTGCGCCTGGTCGTTTCCAGCGCGTGGCGTCGTTGGGGTTTGGAGAAAATTAGAGAAATTCTCAAGGAAAACGGCATAGATTCGACCAAGGTCATCGGCCTGACCGAAGCAGAAGGCGGCTTTACGCCGGAGCACCGAGCGATGCAAATCAAAACTTGGTTGAAGGCCCATCCAGAAGTCAAGGTCTACGTGGCAGTAGACGACTATCCGCTACCAAAATTAGATCCGCGTTACGTAAAAACAAACGGATATGTAGGTTTTACACAGAAAGACGCTGAAATTGCACTCAGGATTCTTGGTGAAGATAAGTAAGCGAC
>PLEQ01000228.1:711-2561 GCA_003136475.1 Deltaproteobacteria bacterium | reverse complement strand
ATAAAGGAATTGGGTATTAAGGTAAAAATGCTTACCGGCGATGCGCTCCCCATTGCGATGCAGATTGCCACACAGGTTGGTGTGGGGAAGGACATTGTTGATGCCGGTGTTTTTCATGACCGCCCCAAAACGGACAATATTTATAAAATGATCATTGTACACAATGGTTTTGCAGAAGTGTTGCCGGAAGATAAATTTAATATCGTGAAAGCCCTGCAGCAACAGCATGAAATTACCGGCATGACGGGCGATGGGGTAAATGATGCACCGGCTTTAAAACAGGCCGAAGTAGGCATTGCCGTGAGGTCCGCGACAGATGTTGCCAAACAAGCGGCAAGCGTAATCTTATTACACTCCGGGTTAGAAAGTATTATCAGCCTGATCACCGTTGGCCGCACCACGCATCATCGCATCACTAATTGGGTAGTAAGCAAGATTTCCAAAACATTTTTTACAGTTGTTTTTGTATGTACAGCTTATTTCATGACGGGACAATATGCCGTTAATGCGTTTGACATGATCTTATTGCTATTCATTGTGGATTTTGTTTCACTGACACTTTCTACGGACACGGTTACCTGGTCTAAAAATCCGGAAAGCTGGGCAATCCCCCCGCTGATAAAAAAGGGGTTCATTATAGGATTCCTTAATATCATCGAAGCGCTTATCTGGCTGTTTATTGGGCGTAGATATTTTGTATTGCAAGGTTTGAACGAACTGCATTCTTTCGGATTCGCCATTTTATTCTTTACAGGTATATTCAATATATTAATCATCAGGACACCGGTGAGGTTTTATCAGCAGCCTATCGGTAAAGCATTACTTTACGCTATAATCGCTGATATCGTATTTTCATTTGTGATGCTTATTGTAGGTGTGCCTGGCTTTCAGGCTTTGTCAATATTGCTAACAGGATGCAGTTTATTGTATTTTTTATTCTGTAGTTTGGTAATAAATGACTGGATAAAATCTAAGATAACATAGAAAAATAGACCCATTGGTTTTCATACGATCAAAACAACGCTTGTTGCCGTTAGAGAATATGCAGAGAATGAGGCCTTATACCGCCGCGCAAGTTTAATTCCCGGCGCAACCCCGTTTAATATCATTTTGAATTCGTGCCCAGATGAATTAATTCATATTTTGATTATATTCTNNGTCCATCCGCAGTTTTAAGTAAGTTATGCATTGTCTTCGGGATTGCTGACTAATGCCTCCGGGTTTTTCCCTGCTGCAAAATCGATAATAACCTTTACAGCATAATCGGCCATACCTTTTAATGTAATATCTGTGTTGCCGGCTATATGAGGAGTGACCAGTATCTGTGCAAGAGAAAGCAGGGGATTGCTTTTATCAACAGGTTCTTTTTGCATTACATCGAGGCCGGCAGCTGCAATGTGCCCGCTTTTAACCGCGTCGAAAAGAGCTGCTTCATCCACCAGTGTCCCTCTTGAAATATTAACCAGTATCGCCCCTTTCTTCATGGCGCTCAAAGTTTCAGCGTTGATGAGATCTTTGTTGTCACTGGCAGCCCTGACACAAAGGACCACATAATCAGCATCGGAAACCGCCTCTTTTAATTGGTTGGCATGAAAGACAATTATATCGTCGGGTATTTGCTTTGGATGATCTTCAGTGGCCACAATTTTTACACCGAATGGCTTCAGCCTGTCCGCAAGCAACCTGCCGATAGCACCCAAGCCTACAATACACACTTTCTTCCCGTAAAGAGCACCGTTGATTGCGGATACCTTAACTCCGGTTGCTTTAAGCGGCAGTAGTACCCGGTTCAGGTACCGTGAGGCCCCAAGCATTAGCATCACCGCGAATTCGGCCACGGAAATAGCATT
>PLEQ01000228.1:245-619 GCA_003136475.1 Deltaproteobacteria bacterium | reverse complement strand
TGATTAGTTAACCTCACTTTTAAATCGTTGAGCAATTCATTGGTAAATTCATTTTCGGAGTGTACAAACGCGATTTTCATATACTTTTCTTGTTTTTTTTTCAGTCGTACCAATATCAGTTATTTGCTTTTTGACGAAAAACAGCATCATTCATATATTATATGCTATTATAGAGGAACCCGTTCATAAATCATATTCAGCTTTGCCAGGCAATATGATTATCTTCTAATGGCACCTTAATACCTTCATAATTTGGAATGATACGTGCTGTGAAATCTGTTGCAGGCCTTTTGGTTATTACCTGTGCGCGGTAAATAGTTTGGTCGTTGGAATTTTCACCGGTATCGGGTTGCAATTTTATCTTTTCAACCGTT
>PLEQ01000228.1:0-226 GCA_003136475.1 Deltaproteobacteria bacterium | reverse complement strand
CCGAATTTTATTTTATCCCAATTATCAATAAGTTGATGGTGCGCAGCGATGATCCTTGCACCGGCCGCGCCTTTTTCCGCAGCACGCTTTAAATAATTTTCCGCAGCAGGCAGGTAGTAGTGTTCGATATATTCGCGTACGGTGCGATTGGCAGAAAACTGGGGTGTTAATATGGCCATGCTTTTGCGCATCCGTTCTATCCAGCGCACTGGTGTCCCATTTTCAT
>PLEQ01000341.1 GCA_003136475.1 Deltaproteobacteria bacterium | reverse complement strand
ATATGATTTCGGACCTGAAAGAAAGTATGTTACCCGATTCGCCATGGTGAATGATCAAAATCAAAAAGTCTTTGCCAAATTTTCATCTGAAAGTATTTTTACCTCCGAGCACATTGAAGTTGAAGACTTCCGTGATTATAAGGATAAGATTCGAGATTTTCCTAAAAATTTTGAAAAATNNGATTCTCCAATTGAAGAGGGACAATCAGAAGATGATAGTTTTTTGGCTGGAGAACAGATAAAGAAATAGACGCGAATATTTTTTAAATTCAGGGTTGCGGTCTTATGAAGCTAAGAACAATTACAAAGACTAAGATATTTCTATTGATAGCGACATTGTATTCGTGTTTTTCTTATGGTTCCCTTATCAAAGTTATGTCCTACAATATACGCCATGCCCAAGGATTAAATGATAAAGTGGATCTCAAAAGAATCCTTGAGGCAATCTCACTTGTGAATCCAGATTTTGTGGCGCTGCAAGAAGTTGATAGCCTCATTAAGAGATCAGGAAATATCGATCAACTGAAATACTTGGCAAATCACCTTGGATACTCTTACGTTTACTCNNCATAAAATACAAGGGAGGCTTCTACGGAAACGGCTTTCTAAGCCGCTTTCCTATTCTCAATTATGAAGTGCTGCCGTTACCTGGGCGAGAAAAGCGCTCCGCACTTTTTGTGACGGTATCTGCATATGCCGAAGAGATAAGTTTTATTGCAACACACCTGGATTTAGATCTGGAATCAGCCAAGCGCAGCATTGATCTTATTCTGAAAAAAGCCTCGTCTATCAACGATAGGAACGTGCTCCTTCTAGGGGATCTTAATATGCAGCCTACAAATAAAGCTATGGAAAAACTGTTGAGCTCCTTTCAATTTTCGAAGGAACTTATGTCTGGACCATCGTTTCCATCAAAATCGCCCCAACAGATTATTGACTATATTATGTTGCATAAAGACTGCAAAAAAATTCAAGTAGAGAATTTCTTTACCCTAGGAAGTACGGCATCAGATCACTCAGCACTCATCGCTCTCATGAA
Organism: Deltaproteobacteria bacterium; assembly: GCA_003136475.1. Taxonomy (GTDB): domain Bacteria; phylum Bdellovibrionota_B; class Oligoflexia; order Oligoflexales; family Bog-1112; genus BOG-1112. Next base: position 3,827 of record PLEQ01000341.1, on the reverse strand, counting down.
AATCAACGAATAAAATCTAGGTCAACGCAGGTCCTAGCTTTGGCATGAGATGAAGGGGCCTGACGGCCATCGCGAATGGCCGTCGAGCAACAACTACTGGCTACTTTTTTCCGTTTTGATCGAGACCGAAGTTGTGGTGCAAGAGCACATACCCGAATTCCTGCTCATCAGAATCCCATCCTTCGGGCATACGTTCAACAGCAATGTGACCCGCACGTACCGCCCGCCGCAACGCAGAGAGGACACGGTCAATCCAGTACGAGGTCACATAGCCGCGTGGATCTTTGTCATGAAGCACTTCAAATCGACCCATAATCTCACCACTGAAGCGGATATGAAACCCTCCCCTGGCAGCACCCCTTGTCGAACCTCCGAGCCGCGTAATAATATTTTCAATTTCAGTGCCTTTAAACACTAAATGAGTGTGCCCTCCGAATAGACGCACCAAGTCTTCGTCAACAGAGTTTGCAATGGGGGTGCTAGATGTTTCTGCGTGGATTGAGCTTTGGGTGGTGTGCTTTAGCTTAACTCCACTCTTTTTAGCGTTCTTAGCGATTTGCTTTTTCGCACGCAGTTCCTTCAAGAGCTGGTCAAAACTTTCTGAGTACTCCTTGAGATCCTCCAAATTTTCTTCGGTAATTATCGGATTTGCAGCCTCAGTAGAAAGAGGTTCGCAGGGAGCAATTGCCGTCTCTTCTCCGCTCGCTTGTGGAATATCATCTTCTAGGGCTGGGGTTTCAAGAGCTAGGAGTTCAAGACCTAAGTTTTTTATGGTACTCATTGAATATCTGGTCAATTAGGTAGGCGTTTAGAACTATCGAGGAGTCAGGCAGATTTACGGTAACCCCAGAAGATCCACTGGTTTTGATTGCTGCATCAGATAGCGATGTCAAGGCAGAGCTCGATCCCTCGTATNNGATCTTGCTAGCTCTGACAGGGAGTTGACGACTTTGACTCCCTCTTCAGTCAAATAAGAGATGGTTGTGCCAAAAAAATTAGTGCTATGAACTTGGAGTTCTCTTATTGCACTGGTACTAACGACGGGCTTAAATTGACCAAACGTTTCTTTTTCGGTGTAGGTGTGTCCGGCGTATTTTGCAAGAATGCCATGAGGATTATGGAGCGGAATCAGCATTCCGAATCCACCCGATTCTCCGCCAGAGTCCAACGCAAAAGACGCAGGATCGCTAAATTTTAATTCTTCTCGTTGCAAGCCCTGAGCTAACGCGCTGTCCCTATCTTCTTGTTCTTTTCGATCCGCAAGGTCATCATCGTTTTCTTCTTCTTCCGGTTCTTCCTGATTTTGATTGGATGACCCTTCGTCTTCTTCTTCAGTAATTTTTTCTTTTCCCTTAGGCCCCTCCCCTGGGCCGGTACCTGATCCTAGGGTATTCTGTTCAAAAAATAATAAACTAATGATGACAAGACTAAGTCTTGTCATGCCTTTAATAAGCGATATTGACATGTGAAACTTTGCGAAGCTGTATTGCAAATCAAGGAACTAGTCAAGGACTGTTAAAAATAGAAGTATTTCGACAAGTTAGATTGTTCTCAAAAGGAGGTCTATCCTTTCCATCCCGACAATATTCTCCAAATTTTTTCTGTATAATGAAGGCATATAGTTAAACGAACCTTTGGAGTTCATGTGAAAGTACCGCATTTTAATATCGTTATTGTGGGATCAGGAGTAACGGGGCTATCGACGGCTTACCACCTTCACCAAGCGGGCACTGAGAAAATTGCAGTTCTCACCGCGCCTCGGCAGACGCCCTTTAGCACCAAGTCTGCTGGTATAGTATCCGGGGGTTTGAGTGACAACTTTACGCGTATCACGAACGCGCATGGCCTGAGCTTTGCACAGGAAATCTGGAGTTTTGCCAATAGCGGTTTTGACAGTGTGATGAACTTTGCCAAGGAATATGCAATTCCCTGTCACAGCAAACGGCGTATTCGTCTCATCGTCGATGAACATGAACTTCGAGAAGCGGAGCAGGCTGTAAAAGAACTGCAATCTGTCGGCTTAGAGGGTTCGCTCCATCAGCCTGGAAAATTCCCCTACTTAGCGAACCTAGCGCCACGGGTCCTGGCGGTGCAAGATGAGGGTGAACGCGGTGCGTGGCTCGATCTTACGCAATTTACGCAAGCGTTGCGGGAAAATTCTTCGGCATTAGAAATCCCAACGAGCCTTCTCTCCTTCGAAAAAAGCAGTCGCGGCTTGGTATTAAATCTCAAGAACGGTTTGGAGATCAGCACCGAATTTCTCGTCCTCGCTTGTCATACACAGATTGCCCATTTTCTTCCGACGCTCAAAGAAGCTTTAGTTACCTATGCCGACCAATGGTCTGACGTCGAAGCACCAGATTTGCCCAAGAGCGAGGACGGGATTGTTTTTAGTGCCCATCATGGTTATGAGTGGGGCATACTCCAAGAGAAACGTTTGCACTTTGGAGGGGGACGTTACTTGCGCAAACTCGCAGGCATCGGCGCAAAAGAAGCGAGTGTGATTCCGCGTATAGTCGATCTGNNTACTTGGGGTGCGAACACTCTGTTCTCGCATACGACCCCGATTCTGGATATTTGGCCATGCGATGAATAGCCGGTGATCGGCCCCATGTTTGGTGAAGATCGCATATTGCTCAGCACGGGTTACATGGGGACGGGTCTAAGCCTTGGTTTTCAAGCGGGTCGCTGTTTAGCTGAGATCATCTTACACGGCAACAGCTCTCAGCTAGCGCGCCGGCTCTGGCCGGAACGCTTGCGCACGCTGTGAAGAAATTACTGTAAGAGACTGAGAGCCACTTTGGGCAGAGCGTTAGCATTGGCCAAAACCGAAACACCAGCTTGCTGCATGATGTTGTTCTTGGTGAACTCAGCAGTTTCTTGCGCATAATCCGCATCTGTTATGCGGCTACGAGCTTCTGAGAGGGATTGGGAACGCAAACTCACCCCATTGATAGCTGAACCCATGCGATTTTGGATGGCACCTAAGTAGGCACGATACTCAGACNNCTAAGAGCCGTATCGATTGAGGCAATGCTGGTTTGAGCATTTTCTTTGTTGTTAACCCGTGCCCCATCTTCATGGTCGCCAAGATCGAGGGAGTTATCACCGTGGGTGAAGGTATTCAGCTTTGAAAGATCGATGCGGATGATATTGACGGGATTCCCTTGATCATTGGAATCCAAACCTTTCATGTAGTCTTTGTTCACTTGTATTTCGAGTGGGTATTTGTTGGATTCCGCTTGCATCTCGTCTGGTAGAGTTGCATTCCCGGCAAGCAGACGGGTACCGTTGTATTCGGTGGCAATAGCAATACGGTTGATCTCATCTTTAAGCTGCAAAAATTCTTTATCCAGATATTCGCGCTCACGATTGCTGATGGTATCGGAAGCGGCCTGGATCGATAGCTCTTTTAAACGTATCAACATATTGCCGGTTTCTTCCAAGCCCCCTTCAGCAGTTTGAATGAGGGAAATCCCGTCGCTCGCGTTACGTTTCGCGACCGCTAAAGATCGCAGGTCGGAACGTAGAGTTTCCGAAATTGCCAAACCTGCTGCATCATCCGCCGCCTTATTGATGCGACTGCCGGATGCCAGAANNGACGTCTCTCGCACGGCTGTTGTGGTGTTTTCCAAGTGACGTTGAGCGGCGGTGGAAAGAATGTTAGTTTTAATGCGCAGACCCATGGTGACCTCCTGTCTGTCCACGGTAGCCACTTTATGTGGAACCTTGGACTGGGTTAAAATTAATAGATCTGAGTTGATATTCGGTAATTTATAATACTATTTAATTTCCATGTATTATAATTTAATATAATTATATAATTC
>PLEQ01000264.1 GCA_003136475.1 Deltaproteobacteria bacterium | reverse complement strand
ATTGCGCTCGCAATTTGTTCAAAAAAAATGCAAAAAACCCAGGCTCCGCTCTTTGCTGGTATAATAGAGAGAAAAATTTGCTAGTCAGATTTTTCTACTTAGGTAATTCCCGGGAGTTTTTTCACAACCGACCTTGGAGCTTAGTAAACCATGCACATTATTCTTTCCGGACCGCCAGGCGCTGGCAAAGGTACGCAAACCCACCACTTGGTACAAGATTTAGGTTTTCAAAGTCTCTCTACTGGCAACGTCTTACGTAAACATGTTAAATNNAATGAATACAGAGTTGGGACTCCATGTTGCTGAAAAAATGCGTAGCAATCAGTTAATTGCAGATGAGATCCTGCAGGAACTTTACCAACAAGAAATGACACGTCTTCAAGGGAACATCGTATTCAATGGTTTTCCTCGTACGCTCGCTCAGGCCGTATGGCTCGAAACGCAGGATAAAATTGATGCTTTCATCTATCTCCAAGTTGAGCAAGAGGAGCTCATTAAACGGACACTCGCACGCAGAATTTGTGAGAAATGCAGTGCGATCTACGGCTTCAATCGCCTTCCCAAAAGAGAGAAAACTTGTGATCGTTGCGGAACTCAATTGAGAGCCCGTGCCGACGACACTTTAACAAAAATTCAACATCGCTTGAATCTCTTTCAACGTGAGACGACTTCCGTAATTGACCACTATCAAAATAAAGGNNAATCAAATTGAAGCCATTATTGCTGCACTCGACTAAATCGCGATTGTTTAAGCTAGCTCGCAAAATATTCCGTGCAGGAGGGCAGCTCCGAGGCGCGCTGTTTGTGAGTCGCGATCAAGAGCCGGACAGAGTTCGACCATGTCCACTCCTATGACTTTACCAGACGCCGCAATGCTACGTAGCAGCGGAAGAACCTGCCAGGGCAAAAGCCCTAAACCTTGCGGGGCGCTCACTCCCGGGGCGTAGGCTTGAGAAAAGAGATCCAGACAAATCGAAAGATAAACTGCGCTATGGGCAGCCATGAGTTTCTGAAGAAATTGGTGGGTAGTCTCGGTCCCTTCAGTATGAATGGTTTCTGCAAGCACGGTTTGAACACCATAGTTCTTGGCTCGCAACTTGAGCGATTTCGTATTGGCACTGGCTTGAATCCCGATGCAGGTGTAGGAAAAGGGCCGAGCTGCCGCCTGACAATATTCGGCAATTTGCGTAAAGGGTGTTCCGGAACTCCCAAATTTACCGTCGATCAAGGGCCGAAGGTCGTAGTGAGCATCGAAATTGATAATGAGAATATTTTGGTGATGGGTCGCAAGGCCTTGAAAGTGTCCCCAAGCGGTTTCGTGCCCACCACCAAGGACAATCGGTAAACATTTCTGAGCCAGCAGGGTGCTAACCACACTACCCAATTCTTTTTGAGCGGCTTCGAGCTCACCATCGGTGCAGAAAATATCACCAATGTCGATAAACTGTGAGCGGTAGCTCTTATCCCAGACGAGGTTGGCCAGTGCCCGACGCAAATATTCAGGACCCTGCGCGGCACCGAGCCGCCCTTTGTTGCGTTTCACGCCCTCGTCGCACCGAAAGCCGATAAAAGCGATTTGACGTTCGGGTTGCGAACGCACCGCAGCCAATTCGACAGCTTTGACAAATTGATGAAAGCGTTCAGGTTCAAGACCTTCATCGCGTCCGGCCCACAGAGGTAGAGGAGGAAAGCTCAAACGTGTCATAGTCGCCTCACCGAAATTTAAGTTCTTTACGCAGAATCTTCCCGACGTTTGATTTGGGAAGGTCTTTACGCCACTCTATAAGTTTGGGAATTTTATAGTTCACCAAGTTCTTTCGACAGTAAGCCACGAGTTCCGCTTCTGTGAGGTCATCTATTTTCTTAACCACGTAGAGTTTGATAGCCTCACCTGTCTTGTCATCGGGAATGGCTACCGCACAGGCCTCGAGAACTTTTTCATGATGGGTCACGACATCTTCGATTTCATTCGGATAGACGTTAAAGCCTGAGACGATAATAATATCTTTCTTACGATCCATAATTTGAACAAAACCTTGCGCATCGATCTTGGCAATGTCACCGGTTTTTAGCCATCCATCGACAAGGGTGAGCTTGGTTTCGGCCTCATCTTTCCAGTAGCCTTTGAAAACTTGGGGACCTTTGACCCACAACTCACCTTCTTCGTCGATCGCAAGTTCTTTGGCATTCTCATCACGGATCGAAATCAGCGTGCTTGGCAGTGGTAAACCCACGCTGCCGGCAAAGCGCCCAATGACGGGTGGATTGATACAGACGGCGGGGGAAGCTTCTGTCAGACCATAAGCTTCCATCAGCACGCAACCGGTCGCTCGAAGCCACTCATCCGCTACAATTTTTTCAACCGCTGCGCCGCCTCCGAGGGAGACGCGAAGTTTAGAAAAATTGATCTTCTTAAAATCGGGATGGTGGAGCAGATGTTTAAAGAGCGTGTTGACACCGATGATTGCCGTAAATTCGAAGTCTTTAATCGTCTTGATAAAGTTCTTCATATCCCGTGGATTGGTGATGAGCAGGCTTTCGGTGCCTAACACAAAAAAAGCAAAGCAATCGGCGAGGAGGGCAAAGATATGGTAGAGCGGCAATGGGCATACCGCACGTTCGATTTTGTATTCGGGAAAGGCTGTAAACCAGGTCAGAATTTGAAGCGTATTCGCAATGATATTACGGTGGGTCAGCATAGCTCCTTTAGAGGATCCCGTAGTTCCTCCCGTATATTGAAGAAATGCTATATCTCCAGGCTTGATGTCGACGACTTGCAGTTGCGAGCGGTCCCCACTCTGCAAGGCCTTAAGCCAGGGGATCGCATGCGGAATGCTAAAGGCTGGCACGATTCTCTTGATATGTTTGACCGCAAAATTGATGAGATAATTTTTTGGAAACGCAATCAAATCCCCGATTTTAGCCACGAGTACCGCTTGCACAGCCGTATCGGGCAAAACCTCTTCCAGGGTCTTGGCAAAATTTTCCAAAATGATGACACACCTAGCTTCTGAATTGCAGAGGATGTGACGCAGCTCTCGAGCGGTATACATGGGATTGACGTTCAGAATCGTCGCACCCGTTCGCAGCACACCCAATACCGACACCGGATACTGCAGAAGATTCGGCATCATAATCGCAACTTTGTCCCCCTTTTTGATACCATGCTGATTTTGCAAGTAAGCTGCAAAAGACTTACTCAAACGGTCGACATCGTCATAGCTGAGTTTGGCCCCCATATTCGTATAGGCCGTTTTGAATCGATAACGGCCGATTGCATCATCGATCAACTCATTCAGATTCGAAAATTGCTCAGGATCAATGTCCCTTGGTACGTTCTTGGGATAGGTCTTAGTCCAAAATGGCTCCATAGGGTCCCTCTCGGCTAGAATTCAAAGTCTCGCTGATGGTTTCGTGACGTTATTGACTTACTTTACCATTTTCTACAAGCAAACACTTTTTCGGCGGCAGAAAAGCTTTTGCGCGAAGTCTTTTGCTAGCACCCAAGCAAAAAATGACGGGAAGAGAAAAGGCCAGGAGACGATCAGGTGCTCATAATTTCAGCTTCCAAGCTTAGAACAAAGCTTCGTGCTTAAGCATGGGAAGTTCCGGCAGGCTCACTTTAGGAAAGTCACTCGTGAGGCTATCGAGAAAGGCAACGATGTCGTTGATTTCGTGGCTTTTCAAATCGCGATTCAATTGCACCTTTGCCATAACACGAACGGCTTCCTGTAAAGTCTTTACAGCACCGTTATGAAAATAAGGCGCTGTAAGGGCTACGTTTCTCCAACTTTGCACGCGCCACATGTGCTTATCGCTATCGTTTTTCGTGACTTGGTAACGTCCTAAATCTTGGGAAATTTTGTATTCCTTTTCGATAGCAGGATCCGGCAGTGTAGGAAATTTCATCAGAAACGCTTGCTTCGGAATTTGAGGTCCAGCAAAGTCCGGTCCATTATGACACGCCAGACATCCGACCTCCTGGACTAACTGGTAACCCCGCTTGGCTTGCTCGGAAAGAGCATCTTTTTTTCCTGCAAGAAATTGATCAAAACGACTGTTCCGCACAAAAAGACTGCGTTCAAAATGTANNTGATTTTAATGGCGTCTTTGCTATTAAAAACTTTTTCAAAGAAGGGAGCGTAACCGATTTTCTTGACTCGCTCTTCGACCGCTTTATGATCCTTCATAGCCATCTCAATGGGATTGACCAAGGGTCCCTTCGCTTGCTCTTCAAGCGAAGCGGCGCGACCATCCCAGAAAAAGGCCCCATAGACCTCGGAATTCCACACCGTCGGTGCCTTGCGCCCCCCGACTTTGCCCCCCACTCCGACCGAACCTGGACGCCCGTCACTACCGTTACTCATAAGATTATGGCAGGAATTGCACGAGACCGTCCCATCTTGCGAAAGTCGCGGATCAAAATACAACTTTTTCCCAAGCTCCATCAGCTCGGAATTCGGCACCTCAGCCCACGCAGCATGGGCTCCCAAAGCAAGAACAACGATCCCTAAGAATTTCTTCATCAACTTGTACCTTTGAAAAGCTTAGCCAATTGTGACTGCAATTTCACAGTGAAGATAAAAATAAGGATTCGCATTTAAGAAATTTATGAGAAGTCGTTTGAAAAGCTGGAAAAGCTTCGACTGCGATTCTTCGCTGCGCTCTGAATGACGGGCATTCATGCTTTCCCTCAGATAGAGCGTGGTCTGCTTCGGAGGTCTGCGGATTCCGAACATGGCAGGAAGTTCTTAAAGCGGGATATTACCGTGTTTACGTTTTGGTAGATTCACGCGCTTCTTGAGGCATGAGATCAGGCCTTGCAGAAGATACTTGCGCGTTTCGGAGGGAAACACAACGGCATCGATGTAACCTTTGGCAGCTGCGATATAGNNAGAGTCTGCGGCAGCATCGATTTCTTTACGGAAAATGATCTGGCAGGCTGCTGCGGCGCCCATCACCGCAATTTCAGCTGACGGCCAAGCTAAATTGAGATCGCCACCGATATGTTTGGAGCCCATCACGATGTAGGCTCCACCGTAGGCTTTGCGGGTAATGACCGTCAGACAGGGCACGGTGGCTTCACAGAATGCATAGAGGATTTTAGCACCGTGGCGAATGATGCCACTTTCTTCTTGGTCACGCCCTGGATAAAAACCTGGGACATCGACAAACGTCACAATAGGAATATTAAAACAGNNCTTTTACCGAGGCGTTGATATCGATGGCGCCAGCCATATGATGCGGATTGTTGCCCACGACTCCGACGCTGTAACCACCTAAAAAAGCAAAGCCCGTCACAATGTTTTTGGCATACTCCGGTTTGATTTCCCAAAAGGAGTCGGGATCGACAACATTTTTAATGATGTCGCGCATATCATAGGCTTCGTTAGGATTTTCAGGAATCAGGCGATCGAGTTGGCGAGTCTTGTGTTCGAG